>CAXDOZ010000001.1:0-74227 GCA_963991145.1 uncultured Chitinophagales bacterium
TTGGATCATATGTGCTTACCGTGACTGATATCAATAACTGTATTGGAATTGATAGCACAGTGATCACAGAACCTGATTCACTTGACCTTACGGTGGGTAATGTGCAGGATGTATCATGTTTTGGAGCTGATGATGGTGGAGCAGATGCAAATACCACAGGTGGAACAGCTCCATATTCATACGTATGGACAAATTCTGTCAGCGGAAGCAATGCTGCTTCAGTAAATGACCTCAGACCTGGTCTTCAGAATGTTGTTGTTTCAGATGTTAATGGATGTAATAAGCAAGATTCATTCACTGTAACAGAGCCTACTGATATAGTTCTAACCATATCAAAGGTTGATGCGAGCTGTGACTTGAGTAATGATGGTTCAGCTACAGTAACTGCAATTGGTGGATCTGGAGGATATACATACAACTGGAACCCTGCAGTAGGTGTAGGAGCAACAGTTAATAACCTTCAGGGTCTGGTAACATACAGTGTAACTGTTACAGATATTGAAGGATGTACAGATAACATCAGTGTTTACATTGATACAGTTTATCGCTTGAACTCTTTTGCTACCAGCGACAGCGCAAACTGTTTTAATGAAGCTTCAGGTTCTGCTACTATTACCGCTACTAACGGTACGGGTCCTTACAGCTACTTATGGAGTAATAATAGCTTTAGTCAAACAGCTACAAACCTTCTCGCTGGACCATATTCTGCCACTGTTACAGATAATCTAGGTTGTCAGTCTATTTCTGCAACTACGGTTCTTCAGCCAACTCAGATCGTAACAGCTATGAACTTTGAACGTCCGAGTTGTGTAGGAGATAGCGATGGATTTGCCTGGGTGAATGTAGGTGGAGGAACACCGGCATTCTCTTATCTATGGAGCACATTACCAGTTCAAACAAATGATACTGCATTCGGACTTAGCAGTGGAGTATACAATGTCACTGTAACAGATAATAAAGGATGTACTGCAACTAATGTGGTCAATGTTCTTGAGCCTAATTCTTTGAGAATTACTGGTCTTACCAGAACTGAGATCACTTGTGCTAGTGATGAAGATGGTTCTGTGACTGTCTTTGTAACTGGTGGAACTGGACTATTATCTGCAATCTGGAGTAATGGTGCTACAGGATTTACAAATAGTAATCTGGCACCTGGTACCTACTCAGTTACTGTATCTGATGAAAAAGGATGTACAGTGGATACCTCTGTAACCTTTACTGCGCCTCCAAGAGTAACCTTTGGAACTACTTATCCTGTATCTGCTTCTTGTTATGGGATTGCAGATGGTGAGATCTGGGTTCAAGGTCAGGGAGGAACTCGTGATCCTCAGTTCGGATACTTCTATTCAATCGATAGCATTAACTGGATCACCACTGAATTTGATCCTGCAAACGATGTTACAGGAAGATTCAGAGATCTGGCTGCCGGAACTTATACGGTTTATGTTAGAGACGGAAATGGATGTACCATTGATACTCAGATCACTGTGACTCAACCAGATGAGATGTTTGTTTACATCGAACCGGGAGACACAAGTATCAGCCTTGGAGAGAAGATTCCGCTGAATGTTAGAGTGGCTCCTTATGATAATACAGTGATAAATAGTTACCTCTGGACTCCGGCAAATGGATTAAGTTGTATTGATTGTCAAAGTCCGGAAGCTTCACCATTTGTTACTACAACTTACACGGTATTTATCGACTACCTTCCTGGCAATTGTGAGGCAAGTCAAACGATTGAGATCGTTGTGGGACCTGGCTCTCCAGTCTTTGTTCCGAATATGTTCACTCCTAATAATGACGGCTTAAATGACCTGCTATTAGTGTACGGAGAGAACATTGCAAGAGCTCATATGACCATATTTGACAGATGGGGAGAGAAAATTTTTGAGACATATTCGCAACACGAAGGATGGGATGGCACGTATAAAGGAGAACTAGTACGTCCCGGAGTATACATCTACAACCTTGAAGTTGAATATTTAGATGGTATTAAGGACCGCACTAGCGGTAGTGTAACGCTAATTAGGTAATATTGAAATTGTAAATACAAGAGGATGAAACAACTTAGACTCTTATTGCTTGGATTGATGGTGTTGGTGGCTGTCGAATCTGGTGCGCAAGACCCACACTTTTCGCAGTGGTATGCATCTCCACTTACACTGAATCCGGCTATGACTGGGGTGTTCGGAGGTAACTATCGAGCTGCATTCATCTATCGTAGTCAGTGGGCTTCAGTGCTGTCGAATGAGTCAACTCCTTTGTTTAGGACTTACTCAGCATCTTTCGATATCAGAACCAACAGAGGTTTTGATGACAGAGATGCATTTGGAATTGGATTGTATTTCCTTGGAGATAAAGCAGGTGATCTTGGTTATGGTTCAAATAACTTCGGACTATCACTGGCTTATACCCGATCTTTTGATAGAGATAAAAAGCACTGGGTAAGTATCGGATTCCAGGGTGCAATGACTCAAAGACGAATCGATTTCTCTAAAGCTCAATTGGGAGTTCAGTGGAACGGTCAGGAATGGGATCCAACCCTTCCAGGATTTGAGAACTTCATCAATGATGACTTCTTATTCTACGATGTGTCTTTAGGGCTTTTATACTATTGGATTCCTGGAGATAGAACTGACCTTTATGCAGGATTCAGTGTCTTCCATATCAATCAGCCACAAGAATCATTTCAAGACGACGGAACTGTAACTGTCCCAATTAAGTATGTTGCCAATCTTGGAGCACACTTCGGATTGGGTGAGCGTTCAAATGTTGACCTTCTTCCAAAGGTGATCACAATGATGCAGGGCAAGTTTGTAGAATTGAACTTTGGTGCTGAGGTTAAGATCTTTTTCGAAAAGAGAGAGCCTAGAGGAAATGCATTCTACATTGGTGCAATGTACCGTATGGTTGGAGGCGATTCTCAATTCAATGACGGAGCACTTAACAGTGAAGCAATCATTATGACTATGGCTTTTGATTACAAAGGATTGAATATCGGAGCCAGCTACGATGTGAATGTTTCTGAACTTTCAAATGCATCGAATACTCGTGGAGGATTTGAAATCGCATTGATTTACACTGGTGCGTTTAACCAGAGAGGACCTAAGACATTATACTGTCCTAAGTTCTAGATTCAAATAAGACAAATTAAAAAAGCCTCGATCATAGATCGGGGTTTTTTTGTATACAAGTTTTTGAATTGTGTGCAACGCAATTGGCTGAGCTTGAGTCTTTAATCATATTAACTATTCAATCACTGAACCCTTTCCGTTTTAATTTGGATTATCTCGAAAGAGTCAGTCAGGACATATGCAATCCTACACTAGTAGGATAATGAAGCCGGTGATTGGGCTACGGTATTAGTGAAGAATTAGTACTGTAGCCCTCACTATTTGCGAACTATCGTAAAACCATCAAACGCTGTGAATCCAGCTTCAGGAAAATAAAAAGGAGAATCGTAAAGGAGACTAGCGATGACCCGCCATAACTAATAAATGGAAGTGGAATTCCAATAACCGGAACCAAACCGATTGTCATTCCGATATTGATGATATAGTGAATCAAAAAGATGGTTACAACGCCATATCCATAAATCCTACTGAATTTGGATCGCTGCCGGTCGGCAAGGAATAGTATCCGAATCATAAATACAGTAAACAAGCTTATCAGGATCATAGAGCCAATAAATCCTTCTTCCTCCCCAATCGTACTAAAAATGAAATCCGTGCTTTTGGCAGGCAGGAACTCATAAGTGTTTTGCGTCCCTTTTAAAAATCCTTTTCCGGTGGCTCCTCCGGAGCCGATGGCGATTATAGACTGTTCGACATTCCAACTTAACTCTGCCTTTCCTGAGAACACCTCAATTCTTTCTCTTTGATGAGGCTCCAGAACATTGGTCATTATGTAATTCAGCGAGAAGATGTAAATAACGGAAGCAACGAAAACACCACTGATCAGGAAGAGGACCTGCTTATTCTTTCTACCCTGATAAGCTCCTACCAATCCTAAGGCTAAAAGACCAGCAATCAGTAAGTATTTATCGAAAACAAGAGCAAGAATTGTAAGCACCAAAAGAGAGATCCCAAGGATCAAAAATATAGGCTCAAGACCTTCCCTGTGAAGCACAAGAACAAGTCCTAGGTATACTAATGCCGTCCCCACATCACCCTGAATAATAATAAGAACTGCAGGTATAGCAATGATCGCTACTGAGTACACTTTAGTCTTGAAGTGCTTTAGATCGACATTTAAACCACTCAGGTACTTAGCCAAAGCAAGACAAGTGGCAAATTTTGCAATCTCCGAGGGTTGAGCCCTGAATCCAAAGATGTCGAACCAGGATTTTGCCCCATTGATCTCTGTACCAACAAACAAGACCAGCACCAGCAAACCAACAGTGATAAAGTAGAAAGGATAGGCAAAGGTTGTGTAGATCTTAGTATCGATCAGCATCAGGATCATTCCGATGAAAAGCGATCCAATGATCCATTGGAATTGATTCCCATACTCTCTGCTGGTATCAAAAATACTTGGATGCGAAGGGTCGTATTCTGCAGAGTATATTGTGAACCACCCTGCAACAACTAGAAGTAGATACAGGAAGATCGTGATCCAATCAATTTCTGATATGCTCCTTCTCCTGCTACTCATTTCCAATTAGAATTGCAGGAACCTCAGGAATCTCCTGTTCCTCCTCTTCTCCCTCTTCGTCAATGAAATCAAGGAATAATAGATTGGTCTCAGAAATATCCTGAGCCATATCCAGCTTCCCGGAAGAAATCGTGTCGTTCAAATAATGCTCGATCATTAAACCTGCAATCGGCGCAGCGAAGCGAGAGCCAAAGCCTGCATTCTCTACCACTACCGCAATTGCGATCTTAGGATTATCTGCAGGAGCAAAGGCTGCAAACATCGAGTGATCCTCACCATGAGGATTCTCCACTGTTCCCGTCTTACCACATACTGAAACTCCAGGAACCTGAGCTCTTCTCCCGGTTCCTGACTCAACAACAATTTGCAATCCTTCAACCACCGGGTCAAAGTGCTCAGAGTCTACTGAAGTAGTGTATTTAGGATACTCTCGAGAAACGATCTCTCCATTTGGCTTGTATTCTGCTTTTACGATATGAGGTTCAACATAGAATCCTCTATTGGCAATACAGGCATACAAATTGGCTAGTTGTAATGGAGTCATTTCCATTTCACCCTGACCAATTCCAAGGGAAATAATGGTAGGTGATTTCCAGCCTGTTTGCCCGTACAATTCATTGTAGTAATCCTTAGTAGGTAGATTACCTGATTTCTCTCCAGGCAGATCAATATTCAATGGCTTACCCATTCCAAATGAAGCCATATGGTCAAACCATAATTGATAAGCTTCTTGCATTGATTCCTGGCCGGTAGCATCTAAAGAGAGCTTGAAAGTTTGCCAGAAGTATGGATTACAAGAGTGCTTAATGGCCTCCTGAACATTTTGTGGGCTGGCATGGGCGTGAGAGCATTTAAGAAACCTTCCCGGGATGTAAAACCCTCCATTACAAGGGTAGTAGAAGTTCTCTGTGATCACCTCTTCCTGAAGCGCAACCAATGCAATTACTGCTTTGAATGTCGAGCCCGGTGGGTATTGACCATTAATCGCACGATTGAAAAGTGGAGCAAAACCATAGTCGGTCTCCAGCTGCTTCAGCTGAGCATAATTATTACCGCGATCTCTACCACTTAAAAGGTTGGGATCGAAACTTGGACTGCTTACCATAGCAAGGATTTCTCCGGTAGCCGGCTCAATAGCAACCACCGCCCCCTTCTTATTCTTCATCAACCACTCACCATAATTTTGAAGCTCAATGTCCAGAGTGGTTTTTAAGTCAGTACCCTGAATAGCCTGAATATCATCTGCTCCATTTAAGAATGAACCCTGCTCGCGATTCATCGCATCTACAAGTACTTTCCTGAATCCTCTTTCACCTTTTAGCTCCGCCTCATACTCACTTTCCAGACCGCTTTTTCCTATGTAGTCATTCCGTTGATAGCCGGCAAATGCTTCGAGCTCCAGTTCAGATACAATGCCAACATCTCCAAGAACTAATGCAGCGCTTTGGTATGGGTAGCTTCGAATTGTCCTTCTTTCATTTGTAATACAGTTGAATTTGTATGCAAATTCATTGTATCTCGAATAGTCTTCAAGAGGAACCTGACTAAAGAACATCTCTGGGTTTCCCCAGGAACGATACTTGTCATTCAGCTCTGAAACAGTGTTCATTTTCTCACTGAAATCACTTGAGTTTAATCCTAGAAGCTTACAGAAATGTGCGGTGTCAAAGCCCGTCCCCAGATCGTTTGAGATGATCTTAAGGTCATAAACGGGTTCATTTCCTACTATTAGATTTCCATATCGATCATACACAAGTCCGCGAACCGGAAAGACCTCTTTGATCTTGATCACATTATTGGTAGCAAGTTCTTTGTATCGATCATCTACCACCTGAATTTGAAAAAGGCGGACAAGGAAACTAAATCCAACAAAGAGGATCAAGCCAATATAGAAGAATCTACGCCCTATGTAAAGATCCTTTTTCACGCAAACTTCCTTTTCTTCCCAGCTCTAAAGATGACCTCAAAAAGCAGGATGATTATTGTTGAGCAAATAGTGCTTAATAAAACTTTTAAAAGGGTGTAAAGGGGATTATAGAAAGTTCCAATTTCCAGAAAGAAGTAAGCCAAATGATGGAAAAGGCAACCAATTGAAACATACAAAACAAACCAACCCGGTCCCTGAATACGCATGTTTGGCTCATCCTCTAATTCATACTTTGTACTTGAGATCACATTGATCAGGAAAGGTCTGATAAAGGCAAGCAATGTGGTGGCGGCCGCATTTAAACCGTAAGTTCCGGTAAAGAGATCAATTGTCAATCCAGAAAAGAAACCCAGTAATAAGAGCTGCCACCTTGGAATATTAAATGGCAATAGAAGGATAAACATTGGGTAAACCAATGGATTAACCAGAGAGGCTAAATTCACATTCTTCAGCATTAACACCTGAACCAGGGTCAGCAAAATGAAGCGAATAAGATTTATGACCAATTGATTATTCAATTCCCAATTCCTCCTCTAGTTTATTCAATTCTTCAATCCGCAAATGGTCTACAACATAGACATAGGAAAGGGAATTAAAATTCATATTCAACCGAACATCAACTTCAACAAAATTGGTTCCCTCCATTCTTCTAAAATCTTCCACATGTCCAATTGAAATATCAGCAGGGAAAATATTGGAGTAGCCATTTGTTACTACTTCATCTCCAATATCAATTCTGGTTGATTTTGGAATATCGATCAATCGCACCAGTCCAATATCACTTCCATCCCAATTAAGGATTCCGTTTGCATTTTGCTCCTTTAGCTTGGCACTCAAAGAAATGTTTTGGTGCAGCAAAGACATGGCTACCGAGTAATTCTTCGAAACATCTACCACAATACCGGCAATTCCATTATTGGTTACTACACCCATTTCCTTATCGATACCATGCTTAGTCCCACGGTTAATAAAGAAATAGTTTGCAGTAGCATTTGTAGTGTTACTAATTACACTCGCTTCAATAAATTCAAAAACCTGCTGGAAATTCTCACTCAAAGAATCGTAGATCACTGTTCTTCTGATCCCATCATCAGTATAAGAGTTTGCAAGTTGCGAGCGCAGTCTTGCATTCTCACTGAGAAGGCTGTCATTTACCTCTTGAAGATTGAAGTAGTTGACCATCCCTGAGTAGTTTTCATACACAGATCCAGTGACTCCATTCGCAGCATGAAGGAATCTGGAACGATGGTAATTCTGATTTTGAACGATAAGAATCCCTGATACCACTTCCAGAAATACAAAAAGGAAGAAGGCATGATAGCGAATCAGAAATCTGAACAGTTCACGCATCCGCCGTGTGGGATTTTATTTTAACTGATCAAGAAGGTAAATCGGTCCATATTCTTCAGGGCAATTCCTGTCCCTCTTGCAACAGCGCGAAGAGGATCGTCTGCCACATGAACCGGCAACTTGGTCTTTTGAGAAATTCGCTTGTCTAATCCGCGAAGCAATGCTCCACCACCGGTTAAATAAAGACCGGTCTTATAAATATCCGCCGCTAATTCCGGTGGAGTAGTCTCAAGTGCTTTCAGGATCGCTTCTTCGATCTTAGCAATAGACTTATCAATTGCATGCGCTACTTCAGAATAAGAAATGATGATCTGCTTTGGAATACCAGTCATCAGATCTCTACCATTTACTGGATAATCCTCTGGAGGAACTTCCAGGTCGGTAAGAGCAGACCCAATATTTATTTTGATTTGCTCAGCTGTTCTTTCCCCGATCAGCATGTTATGCTGACGGCGCATATAATCTACAATGTCATTTGTGAACTCATCACCCGCAACTCTGATCGATTGATCGCAAACGATTCCACTTAAAGCGATCACAGCGATCTCAGTGGTACCTCCTCCAATATCAATGATCATGTTTCCTTCCGGCTCCTCAACGTCAATACCGATACCAATCGCGGCTGCCATTGGCTCCTGTATAAGCTTCACCTCTTTCCCTCCGGCCTGCTCGGCCGAATCAATAACTGCTCTCTTTTCCACTTCTGTAATCCCCGAAGGAATACAGATCACCATTCTGTAAGAGGGAGGAAAAACAAAGTTCTTTCCCTTGTACATCATGCGCATCATCCCCCTGATCATGTCCTCAGCAGCCTTGAAATCTGCGATTACTCCATCTTTTAGTGGCCTGATGGTCTTAATATTCTCGTGGGTCTTCTCGTGCATCTGCATCGCCTTTTGACCAACCGCGATCACTTTTTCAGTCCTGCGATCTATCGCCACAATGGAAGGCTCGTCCACAACAACCTTGTCATTTCTAACTACAATAGTGTTTGCCGTCCCGAGGTCGATGGCTATTTCATGCGTGAGTAGGTTGAATAAACCCATATATCTTATTGGAAATTAATATGTTATGTAACTATTTCGGGGGTGTTATGCACTTCTGCTAAATATACGTTGCTTTAACTAAAAAGATGCTCTAAGGCCTAGGAATATTAGGCGTCAGGAAATTAATGCTTAAAGTGACGAACTCCGGTAAACACCATTGCCATATCATGAGCATTGCAATAATCAATGCTATCCTGATCCTTTATTGATCCTCCAGGCTGAACTACCGCAGTTACTCCTTCACCATCTGCTATCTCTACGCAGTCAGGGAATGGGAAGAATGCATCAGATGCCATTACCGATCCCTGTAAGTCGAATCCAAATGATTTTGCCTTTGCTGCTGCCTGTCTCAAAGCATCAACTCTTGAGGTTTGCCCGCAGCCCATACCGATCATTTGTTGACCTTTTGCCAAAACAATTGTATTTGATTTCAAATGCTTCGCACACTTTAATGCGAATTCAAGATCTTTCAACTCTTCAGCATTAGCCTGGCGATTCGTTTTAGATTCAAAGTCAGCTGCACCTTCAATATTTTTATCCTGATCCTGACTCAAAACACCGTTTAGGAGACTCTTGAATTGCTTTGGAGGAAATTCAAACATCTTCTGGCGAAGTAGAATTCTATTCTTTTTCCCCTTCAGAATTTCCAAAGCATCTTCATCAAAATCTGGAGCGATCACAACCTCACAAAATAGCTTGTGGATCTCCTCAGCAGTTTCTGCATCAATTTTTCTGTTTGAGATCAATATCCCGCCGAAGGCGGAAACATTATCGCAAGCTAAGGCAGCCAAATAAGCGTCTTTCAATGTCGATCTCGTTGCGACACCGCAGGGATTGGTATGCTTAAGAATGGCAAAACTTGTATCCTCAAACTCTGCGATCAGATGAACAGCCGCATCGATATCAACCAGGTTGTTATAGCTCAAAGCCTTGCCGTGAAGCTTGTCAAAAACCTGATCGAAGTCTCCGTAAAATGTTCCGGTCTGATGCGGGTTCTCTCCATATCTCAAACCATGTCCAATCATCTGACTTGACTTGAAAAAATTGAATGCCTGAGCCTGATTGAACCAGTTGAAAATTGCCGAGTCGTAATGAGAACTCACTCCAAAAGCATAGATGGCAAACTTTTGTCTAAGCTGAATGTCAGCTCTGGCGCCATGCTCATTTAAGTGTTCAAGAACTTCAGCGTATTGAGATCGCTCTGAAACGATCCAGGTGTCTCTGTAATTCTTCGCAGCTGCGCGGATAAGTGAGATACCTCCAATATCGATCTTCTCAATTATTGCTTGTTCGTCGTCCGTGGTTTTTACAGTCTCTTCAAATGGATATAGGTCAACTATGATCAGATCAATCTCCGGAATTCCGTACTCCATCATCTCTTTTACATCAGAAGCTTCGTGGCGACGACCAAGGATTCCACCAAAGATCTTTGGATGAAGAGTTTTTACTCGACCACCGAGAATAGATGGATACTCTGTGAGCCCTTCCACAGGTTTAACCGGAATTCCCAGATCCTCAATAAATTTTTGAGTTCCTCCGGTGGAGTATAACTCAACACCTTCTTTATGTAATTTTTGAACGATTGGCCCCAAGCCGTCTTTGTGAAAAACGGATATTAAGGCAGACTGCAGCTTTTTCATATTAGGGAGAGAATTTGCTGCAAAATTAAGGATTTACAAAGCTTTAATTATCGCTTTTGCGCACATCTGTTAGCAGCTTATCAATGACTCTTGGGAAGTGATAATGTTCGAGTTTCAGAACCTTTGAAGCGATCTCTTCAGGACTATCATTTGGCAGAATTTCCACCTTCTCCTGGAGTATATGTTCACCCTCGTCATAGTGCTCATTTACAAAGTGTATCGTGATCCCACTTTCTTTTTCATTTTGGGCCTTAACGGCCCGATGGACATTGATACCGTACATTCCCTTCCCTCCATACTTTGGCAAAAGGGCAGGGTGAATATTGATGATCTGGTTTGGAAATGCCTCGATCAGTTTTGATGGGATCAGTTTTAAATAGCCGGCCAGAATTATCAGCTCAATATTTCTTTCACGTAGGTAAGCAATCAAATTCTCTGTATCTGGAAAATTCGTCTTATTGAGAATTACGGCTTCGATTCCCTCTTTCTCAGCTCTTTGTAAAACCCCTGCTTCTGCTCTGTTTGAAGCAATGAGATCTACATTGATATCATCGCGACCTTTAAAGTATTCGATTATCGCCTGGGCATTAGACCCGTTTCCCGAAGCAAAAATGGCAATGTTTGAGGGCATAGGGCAAAGGTAGAAGAACCTTCGAAGCGACTAAGAATAAATCTTCTTCAAGTTTCAAGATTTTCTTTAACCTTGAATTGAAGAATGAAAGTCCCCTTTTTAAAACTTCATAGATCTGAGAATGATAGTGCTGCTATTCAGGAAGCCCTTCAGAGCGGCTCTTTAGCTGGTGGAGGGGTTTTTTATGAGCGAGCTAAAGAACTTTTGTCCTCTAAATTTGGATTTAAGGACCTGATCTTAACTCAGAGCTGCACCTCCGCTCTGGAGTTTTCGGCAGAACTACTTGATATTAAGCCAGGTGATGAAGTAATTGTTCCTTCCTACGCCTATGTCTCCACTGCAGGGGCATTCGCAAATAAAGGGGCACGATTAAGGTTTGCTGATAGCACAAGTGAGCATCCAAACATTGACCCCGATTCAGTAGCAGATCTTATTAGCGATCAGACCAAAGCTATTGTTGCTCTTCATTATGGAGGTGACTCATGTGAGATGGATAAGCTAACAAGTCTGGCCAGTGAGCAGAATATTGCACTGGTTGAAGATGCGGCACATTGTATTGGCTCAAAGTGGAGGGATTCCTATTTGGGATCAATTGGCGATCTCGGAGCCTTGTCTTTTCAGGAAACAAAGAATGTAAGTTCCGGAGAGGGTGGGGCATTAATAATAAATGATCCGGAGCTGATACAAAGATCAAGAGTCTACTCAGAGAAGGGAACTAATAGATCAGATTTCCTTGAAGGGAAGATTGATAGATACGACTGGGTTGGAAGAGGTACTTCTGTAAAACCTGGAGAATTGATTTGTGCCGCTCTTTGGTCTCAACTTACTGAGGTTGATCTTATAAACAGTAAAAGGAAGAGCATTTGTCAGACCTACTCTGATGAATTATCCGGATTAGAATCTTCCGGTAGAATCACAATACCAATGTCTTACACGGAATCTACTGGGAATGGACATATCTTCTCCATAGTCCTCAACTCCCTGGCCGAGCGTGATCAACTTATTAATTATTTAAGTTCAAATGGGATTCAGGCATTCTTTCATTACGGAGCATTACACAATAGTCCTTTTTCAAAGAAGGAATTTAATGAGGGAAATGACCTTAAGAATGCAGAGCGATTTGCAATTGGTCTCATACGACTTCCTGTCTATCCCTCTTTAACTGAGCAGGAACTTGAATACGTAATTGAAAAAGTAAAACTTGGAATTCCTAGCGGATAGTGAAAGTCTTCTTGATCGGTTTTGAATCTGTTTTAATTTCGAAGTAGTAGTTCCCACTTGCATATGGAAGAACTGACAATGAAAGTGAGTTTTGCCCCTCTTCTAAAATCACCCCTTTATTCTGATAGACCAATTCTCCGTAACTACTATAGATTCTAATATCTACCTGTTGTGAGCTGCTAACTACCAGCTCCATATTTACCGTGGTGCTTGTCGGGCTCGGATAGGGCCCAATAACCTGAACGACATCATCAGTTGCAATACAAATAGAGTTATTATCAAGAGTATTTTCTCCTCCTCCATTTACATTAATTGCTTCAATGCATAATGCTTCTGAGTTGGCATTTGTATTAACCAAAACTTCAGAGTTTAATTGATACATCATCTGTTGGCCAACATCCAGAAATCCACTCCACGATTCAACGATCCTTGTGTTCTCACCATATCTGACAACCAGATCTGCTGAAACTATTGGTGTAGTGGCCAGATTCAAAAGTCTAACAGAAGGAGATAATGCTGATAGATCTGCCCCTACGATTCTCTCGGAATAAGTTAGATCATCCAATGCAAGGTCAATGTCCGGTACTTCGAGAGTTATGCTCTGATTCGACATACTCAGGCAACCTTGATCTGAAATGGTTTGAAGCTCAATTTCAAAACTTCCGTTTGATTGATATGTATGAGTTGGATTTTCATCATTACTACCTGAGCTTCCATCCCCGAAATCCCAATTGTACTGGTCCCCTCCACTACTTTCATTGGTGAATTGAATTTGAATAGGGGCATTGCCAAACTGCGGTGAGAATGTGAATCCTGAAACTGGATTTGGATAGACATTAAATCTCTGTGATGCTGAATCAAAGCATCCACCTTCTGTACTTATTGAAAGTGAAATAGATTGGCTTCCCGTATCTGAAAGGAAAATTGAATCTATTGGCTTGGTAGAAAAATTGATCCCATTGTAAGCCCAAACCTGAGAAATGATTGGATCTTGAGGAGATAAGCTTTGATTTTCAAGAATTAGGTAATTGTCCAGACAAGCAGTGTCCAAGTTAAAAACTGCAGCAGGGGGAGCCGTAATTCCAACCGTATCAGTGATGGAGTTTACACAGCCAATAGCATTGGTTACAGTAAGAGTAACCTCGAAATCTCCAATGGAAGGAAAACTATTGCTCGGGTTTTGAGTATTGTAAACTGAGCCATCTCCCATTACCCAATTCCAGGATACTATTGACAATGAATTTGTCTCATCAAAGAAGTTTGTAGTGGCCCCGATGCAGGTATTTTCAAATGAGAATTCCGGTATGAGAGATGGAAAGATCTCGATCCTTTGGGCAAATGTATCTGGGCAAGCTTTATCTGAAATTGTAACCAGCTCAATAGTGTCAAAACCTGTCCCTGAGAATGAATAATTGAGATTGGAATTTGTACCAACGAGCAATCCATTACGATACCAAAAATTCTGACTGATAGTATCTGGTGCCTGAACACTGGAGAGATTTATGAATTCACTCTCAACATTGGCGCAGATTACGGAAGATTGGAATAATGCAGTAGGACTTTGATTGACGGGTACAAATCCAATGAAATTATCCGAACATCCCGAGTCAGTAATAACAACTAAGCTAACCTGATAGGAACCTGCATTAGGAAAAATGAAGCTTGGATTTTGAATTGAAGAGCTATCTAATCCATCAAAATCCCATTGCCAGGTTATAATGTTTTCTCCTGGTCCAGCCGAGGACTGGTCATTAAATGAACTGGAGGTCCCAAGACAGGCGGTATCAAAAGTGAAAGAAGCATTTGGCTTGTTCCCTTTTACTCTTACAAAGGAGCTATCAATTCCAAGACATCCATTTATAGATGTGGCCTGAAGGAAATAAACTCCAGTGACACTAACCTCTGCACTTAATCCCGTGTCTCCAGTATTCCATAGAGTTGATTGGACTTCACTTGTGTCACTTACTATGAAAATCCTATCTCCAGAACATAGTGTGGTATCTGGACCAATATCGACAGAGATAGCAAATGAGTCAATTCTCAATCTGGTGGTATCAAGCACTCTTCTGCAACCTTGCTGGTTCTTGATTTGAACATAATAATCTCCATCAATGGATGTCGTAATGGAGCTAGATGTATCTCCTATATTCCATAAGAATGAGTACGGCCCTGTTGCTCCAGCAAAAATTCGAATTGAATCTCCAAGGCAAATTGAGGTGTCTGTAGTCTCAGGAAGAAGGTCTCCTCGTACAAGAACTGTATCTGATTTTATCAATCCAAAAACATCTATCACACTTACCCAGTACTTTCCATTTGCCTGTATTGTAATAGATTGACTTGTGTCTCCGGTAGACCAGAGATAGGACACAAAACCATCTGCTGCAGCCAGGACACTATCGCATAAATTATCCAGGTTAAGGTCCTTCCCAAGGCTTAAAATGGGCGAGAGTTGTTGATACTGCCATTTTGATAAGATCTCCCTCTTTTCAGGGTCTATGTGACCTTTTAAGATCAATAGATTGTAAAGACTCCCATTAAAGTACTGGTTTGTGTTATTGACTGTACTCCAACCAATTCTAAAATTGGATGTCGCTGACATTGCAGTAGCAGGAGAGTCAATGCCCTGCGATACTTCATTTATTACGAGCTCAATATTTCCCTGGCTGTCAACAATCCCATTTACCAGACTAACTTTTGTGCTGTCAATTCCAGATATAGAATTCACAGAACTGCCTGTTGTAGCATCTCGAAATTGCCATATCCCTGTACTTAAGGTTCTAAGCAGAAGACCTCCTCCAGATGAACTTCCATTATTGAATACTCCAAATAGGGAACCGTTCAATGAGTTCTGATCAGGAATAACAGAGCTATAGACTGCAATAGGGTCAGAGGCCGAACCATTAAAAGGCAAATTAAAAAACTGGGAAGAACCATCGAACTTTACTACTGGCCTTCCAGCCAATTTTGGTTCAGAAGAAATTAGAATTGGCCTTCGCGAAGAGTTGCTTTGAGAGGCATCATTCATAAATATCCCTGCGTCAAGCCAGGTATTTATCTGACCATTACTGGTATCGATGATTAGAGAATCATTTGCTGATAAATAAACACAAACAGCACTGTCATTTTTCGGGTCAAAAAATAAAACCTCAACTGTCTCAGAAGAGATCGAGTCTAAGCAGGAATTAAAAGACCAAACTCTAATGAACAATGAGCTGATCCCTGCTGGGAAAGTAAAGTTTCCAGACAGGTCTCTACTGTAAGATGAGTTTTGGACAGTATTGGCAAATTGACTATCAAGTGCGATCTCCAATCGATAGTATTCGGCATTTAATACACTGTTCCATCCAATAAAGAATGAAGCATTAGAAGATACCTGTCCATCAACCGGGGAATAAACTTCTGTAGAGAGCGGTAAATCTGGAGAAGCTTCAACATCTATCTGAAAACTGCTATCTATTGAACAGAATTCAGAGCTTGTTACAGTAAGACTTGCATTAAAGATTCCTGCAGTTGGGTAATTATAAATAGGATTTTGAATGAGGCTGCTATCACCATTTCCAAACCTCCAAATCCATGAATTAATGCTACCAGTGCCACTAATAGAGCTCATGTCTATGAAAGAAACTGGAAGGAAACTGCAAACAACATTTCCAGGATCGATTTGAAGTCCAACTTCAGGAACTGGGTTAACAAGGACAGTATCTGTAGTTTCTCCCACGCATCCTGAATCAGAGCTTACAAGGAGATTGACAATTTGAATCCCCGAATTTTGGAATACATGACCTGGATTTTGTTGGATGCTTTGGTTTCCATCCCCAAAATCCCATTGCCATGAGATGACAGTGCTGGGAGGTATAGTTGAACTCTGGTCAATGAAGAATGTCGTATCTCCAAGGCAAACAGTATCTGCAACAAAGCTCACCACAGGTGCCTGACCTGAGATTGTAACATTGATTGTGTCTCTGGCTTCGCATCCTGCATTGTTTACCCCACGAAGCCAATATGGTCCGCTTGTGTCAACCTGAATTGTACTATTGCTAGAACCAGTACTCCATAAGTAGGAAACAGTAAGACTATCTCCAATAAAAAGTCCTATGGAGTTCATAGCGCATAATGAAGTATCGTTTCCTAGTGAAAAGTTTACACTGTAGAGGTCAAAATCAATATATATAGTGTCGGAGTAGCGAGAGCATCCAATTGAGTCGGTAACTACTACGAAGTACATACCTGTATCAGCAATCAAAATAGAAGGACTTGTATCTCCTGTCGACCATTGGAAGCTGAAGCTACTATCAGAAATATTTATTGCTGTCCATTCAATGGTATCACCTTCACAGATGGTTGAATCCGAAAAGTTGTTTACTTCCGTGGGGAATGAAAGGGTGATGGTATCAAATTGGACCAGGCCAAGATGACTTTCCGCTTGAACATAGTATGTTCCTGAGCTTGAAACATTAATACTATCGATTGTAGACCCCGTACTCCAGCTTATAGATTTAAAATCCCCATCCACCTTAAGGGTTTGATCACAGAATCCATATTGCTCGCGACTTTTACCTAGTTCGAGCACTGGGCTATATTTTGATTGGAGGTAAACCTGAACTCTCTCCTGATCAAAGGAGATTAGTGATGTATCATATACAATCACCTCGGCAATTTCCCCGAAGAGATACTGGTTTGAATTGCTAAGACCCGACCAACCAATTCTTATTGAATCGCTCAGTCCTTCAGGAGAAACATTATTTGCACTTCCCTGTACATTGCCATCTCTGGAGAAAATCAGATTGGAATCTGACTGGATCCTAAGTTCAAACATATCCGCACTCGAGGTGTCATTTGCTTGTAGTGAAAACAGAAAAGTTGAGCCAGCTGGATACGAAAACTGCCAATCACCGGAAACATGATTCCTTATCAAATAGCCTCCTTGAGCTGGGACTCCATTTTGAAATTGACCTATTACAGGTCCAAAATTTGTATTGTTAGCTGATCTGCAAATCACAAAATAGTGCGCAGCAGTAAAGGAATCGGAATCAAGTCCTAACTCCAAATACTCGCCCCCTTGAAACTCAATGGATGGTTTGCCATTGAATCTAGAGGATGAAGGAACTATAATGGGTTCAAAACTTACACCGCCAGCCTGAGCATGACGCCCGTTAGATGAGCGGTCTAACCAATTTGAAACCTGACCTGGTGTGTTTTCAATGATACCGGTATCGGCGGAGTACCAGGCTCTTGGGGCTACTCCGTTCCTTGGGGTAAAGATTGAAAATTTGCAGGTCTTGCTCCAGGGGCTGAAAACTCCAGCCGAATCTCCCCGGACTCTCCAGAAATAGCTATCTCCCATGAAAGGAAGGACCAGGTTGGTATCCATAGAGTTAAGGGAAATACTGATAATCGGACTACTAAATGATTGAGCAGTATCTATTTCAAGCTCATATGAATCGAATGTTTTTAAAGTGCCCCAGGAGAACTCAATACTGTCTGACTCAAAGGATTGCTGATTGTTTGGGGATGCCGGAATTGGGAGATTGCTCTGAGCTTGAATGGCAAAGCATTGAAACAGCATGGACAACCCAATGAGAAGTGCAGATTTTAGCTTATATATCTCTATGTAGCAAATAGCTTTTGAGGTTGGGATTGGTATCAAAATTCTCCTTTCTTTGCATCAATAGTAATGGAAGCAGAAAAGATACAATCCTGGGATCGTGAAATCAAATCTACAAAGGGATTACTAGATATAAACCTGGGTGAAATTTGGAGGTATAGAGACCTTCTTTGGCTGTTTGTACGAAGAGACTTTGTCGCAATGTACAAGCAGACGATTCTGGGTCCGATCTGGTTTTTTATACAACCGCTTTTAACCACCATTACATTCACAATAATATTCGGTCGTTTAGCTAAGATAAGCACTGACAGTATTCCGCCCTTAGCTTTCTATTTGGCAGGGGTCACTCTTTGGAACTACTTTGCCGATTGTATTGTAAAGACCTCAAACACATTTACTATAAATGCCAACATCTTCGGAAAGGTCTATTTCCCAAGAATGATTGTCCCTTTATCAGTAGTGGTCTCCAATTTGTTAAAGCTAGGAGTCCAGCTAATTCTCTTTATCGCTGTATGGGGATATTATTACTCACAGGGAAGCATTAGCCCTACCTGGGCCCTTGTAATGCTTCCTTTTTTGATTTTGATTATGGCAGGACTGGGGCTGGGCTCGGGTATCCTGATTAGTTCGCTTACTACTAAGTATAGGGATCTTCAGTTTTTGGTGCAATTTGGGGTTCAGCTTCTAATGTATGGATCACCAGTAGTTTTCCCTTATTCTGTTGCGAAAGGAACAAAGTTTGAAATTCTATTGCAGATCAATCCTGTGACTGGGGTGATTGAAGCATTTAGATATGCTACTCTGGGAACAGGAGAGCTAAGCATGTCATTATTGGCTTACAGTGTTGTGTTCATGATTATCCTACTCTTTGCAGGTGTTGTTTCCTTCAATAAAGTAGAGAAGAATTTCATGGATACTGTTTAAATCGATCAAGCTTAAGATGTCAGAAATTGCTTTAGATATAAAAAACCTGTCCAAACAGTATCGACTTGGATTAGTAGGCGTCAGAACTCTGAGTGATGACCTAAAGCGATTCTACTATAAGATCAGAGGAAAGGAAGATCCTTTCCGATTAGTTGGAGATGAAAATGATAGAACTTCAGTTGGGGGAGATTATGTTTGGGCCTTGCGCGACATAAATCTCAGTATTTCAAAAGGAGAAGTTGTTGGAATTATTGGAAGGAATGGTGCAGGGAAATCCACTCTTCTGAAGATCTTATCCCAGGTTACAGGACCTACCGAGGGCTCGATCAAGGTAAAAGGAAGAATATCGTCTCTTTTAGAAGTTGGTACGGGCTTTCATCCTGAACTTACCGGTAAGGAGAATGTCTATCTGAATGGAGCAATCCTTGGGATGGATAGAAAAGAGATTGCTGCGAAGTTTGATGCAATAGTTGATTTTGCAGGGATCAGGAAGTATATCGATACGCCAACTAAGCGATATTCAAGCGGAATGAAAGTTAGACTTGGATTTGCTGTGGCTGCATTTCTCGAGCCAGACATCATGATCGTAGATGAGGTACTCGCTGTAGGTGATGCGGAGTTTCAAAGAAAAGCAATTGCGAAAATGAGAGAGATCAGCAAGCAAAAGGATCGCACTGTTCTTTTTGTAAGCCACAATATGAACTCGATCAGGAATCTTTGCAGCAGAGGAGTCCTGTTAGAAATGGGGCAGGTGAAACTTGATGGAGATGTAGATACAATTGTATCTCACTACTTATCTGCAAACTCCACTTCAGAGGATAGATCTCAGATTCAACGAACTGGAATAGGTCAGATCAAGATCACAGGAATGAAAATTCTTGATGATCAGGAAAGAGAGATTGATCAATTAATCTCAGGGGATAAGATTTCTCTTCAATTTGCTTTTGAGAATAATGACCCAACTATCAATTCATCTGAGTTCATCTTTAGTCTGCAGATACGAGATGAGTTTGGTAGTCCAATCGCCTCCTATATTTCAGATGAGATGAAGATTTCATTCCAGGGCGAAAAGATCCCTCCTACCGGTATAATTGTAGTTGATATACCTAGTTTGATGCTAAGAGGTGGTAAGTATATCGTAAAAACCAGGATAAATCTCAAAGAAACCGGTTTCAAGCATATGCAGGATGAGATTAATAATCTTGGAGATCTAATTGTTTTACCTGGAGATCATTGGGATGTAGGCAAGGATAATCGAACTGGGCACCAGGCTCTGTTAGAAGGATCCATCTCAATCAAGGAGAATGCGGACTCTAATTGATAAATATCTGGTAGATCAAAAGAGGTCAATTCTTGAGGGGGTAAGATATACAGCCATTGTCTCCACAGGTCGCACGGGCACAAAGTTCCTGGGGAATTCATTCTCCCATATACCTTATGTTCTCAGCATTCACGAGCCTAAACCAGTTCTGAATGATGTTGGTAGAGATCTTACTGTGGGTAAATTAAATTCGGTTCAGGTCCAAAAGAGATTCTTAAATGGCCGACAACAAATTATAAAGGAAGCAAAAGGAAATAAGGTCAATCATATAATTGAATCGAATGGAGGCCTTACCTTTTTATTGGATGAACTGAATTCAATTATTCCTGACTTTAAGGTCATTCATATAATTAGAGATCCATTTGACATGATCTCATCTGGGGTTTCACGCATGGATAATCAAAACGAGCAGCGATACTCAAAGGACTCCAATTGGTTATTCAAGACTCGGGATTATCCCAATGACCCTAATTTTCGCAACTGGAACTCTTTAGATATCTATGAGCGCTTTGCATGGATATGGCAGTTTAAAAACCAGCACTTATCTGAATGGTGTGAGTCAAACGAGAATGGTATTTCAGTAAAGTTTGAAGAGATATTTCATTCGGGATCTGCATGGTCACAGATTTTAAGTTTTCTAGACCTTGAATATTTCGATTTGTCGAATGAAAAGAAGTTTAAGAACTCAAATGAAGTTCAATTTGCTGATGATAGATCAACCTGGCCTTCTGCAAGGAAAGAGAAAGTTAGGGCCCTGATAGAGAGTCTCGCCAGGAAATTTGACTACAAGATCTGACATGAAAGGACTGAAGTCAATTTTTAATTTGTTTAGTAATTCATCATCTGACTCATTTGATGATATTGACTATAAATGTATAGTTAGCTCGGGGAGAACCGGGACTCAGTTTTTTGGACAATTCTTTGATCATTTCTACGAGAACCTGATTTCTAGGCATGAACCTAGGCCTGACCTGTTCAACATTTTTATCGAGAAATACAGGAATAAGGCTGGGACTGAAGAATTGGTGACCTTTCTCAGGAAGGATAGGCTTGCTTTAGTAAATGAGTGTAGGAAATCTCCTTCACAGGTTTTGATAGAAAGTAATCCTAATGCCAGTTTACTGATTCCGGAGCTTAAACTGACTTTCCCAAGTCATAAATTTTTGTGGATTGTTAGAGATCCAAAAACTTATTTGAAATCAGCCTATTCTAAATCTCCTGATGGATCGGGGGAGATGATGTTTTATGGAGAGAATGATCATCGGGATAGGCTGAAACCATCAGATCTGACAGAGTCAGAAAACGTAGATTGGGATCGCTTTGACCGATTTCAAAAGATATGCTGGTATTGGAATGCGATTAATAAGATTCTATATTCCAACCTTAAGGATGATAACAATTGCTTGATGCTTAGGTATGAGGACCTTTTTAGTAAAGAAGATAACTTGCATTACCTTTTGAAGGTTCTCGATTTTTTTGAACTAGATCATTCAGAAATAGATCTGGACAGAGTTAATTCAAGAATGTTGGTGCCAAGCAATCAAACTAAATTCAGTATGATAAGATCATACGATGATTGGGATAAAAATAAAACAGACTCATTTGAAGCCTTAACTTCTGAAATGAGAAGTATTTTAAACTATTAGAAATGAAAGTTCTTGTTACCGGAGCAGATGGGTTTATTGGAAGCCATTTAGTTGAAGAATTATTAGATGCTGGATATGAGGTAAAAGCATTCGCATATTATAATTCATTTAATAGCTGGGGTTGGTTAGACACACTTCCGAAAGAGAAGTTGGACCAAATAGAAATTTTTACTGGAGATATAAGAGACCCAAATGGGGTTAAGACTGCAATGCAAGGAGTTGATCAGGTCTTCCACTTAGCTGCCCTGATTGCCATTCCATTCAGTTATCACAGTCCTGACAGTTATGTTGATACGAATGTGAAAGGGACACTCAATGTTCTTCAGGCAGGAAGAGATTTAGGACTTGATAGAATTTTGGTTACTTCTACATCTGAAGTTTATGGAACAGCACAGTTTGTTCCAATTACCGAAGAACACCCAAAACAGGGTCAATCGCCATATTCAGCAACTAAGATCGGAGCTGATGTATTGGCCGATTCCTTTTTCAGAAGTTTTGACCTGCCAATAACAATTGTTAGGCCCTTTAATACCTACGGTCCCCGACAATCTGCAAGAGCAGTTATCCCAACAATCATTTCACAACTCCTAAATGAAATGGATGAGATCAAGTTAGGAGACTTGACGCCTACTCGTGACCTTCTTTATGTAAAAGATACTGCGAGAGGTTTTATTGAGATCTCTAAATCAAATTCTTTGATCGGACAGGAGTGTAATATTGCTACAAACTCTGAGATCAGTATTGGAGATCTTGCACAGAATCTAATCGATCAAATCCGGCCTCAGGCGAAAATTATTCAAGACGAACAAAGGCTCAGGCCAGGTAAAAGTGAGGTTTTTAGGCTTTTTGGAAGTAATGCCAGGATCCTGGAGAATACTGATTGGAAGCCTGAATATGATTTGACAAAAGGATTAGCTGAAACAATAGAATGGTTCTCAAATTCAGAGAACTTGAAAGCCTACAAAGCTCATATCTACAATGTCTAATTCAGATGTAATAGAATTCATTAGGGAACTCTACAATGAACCAGATGGATTCATTCCTTTACATATTCCACGATTTCGTGGGAGAGAGAAGGAGTATTTAATGAATTGCATTGATTCCACCTTTGTTTCAAGTGTGGGTGAGTATGTAAATCAATTTGAAGAAGATATTGCTTGCATTACAGGCGCCAGGTATGCCATTGCAGTTGTAAATGGCACAAATGCCTTACAGGTAGCCTTACGGCTGGCAGGTGTAAAAACAGAAGAAGAAGTTATAACACAGGCATTTAGCTTTGTCGCTACAGCCAATGCAATTTCCTATCTGGGAGCAAAACCAGTTTTTATTGATGTCGACAGGCAGCGAATGGGTATGTCGGCAGAAGCCCTAAGATCTTTTCTACAAGAGAGCACCGAGAGGAAAAATGGTCAGGTTTTTAATAAGAAGACAGGACGCCGAATTGCCGCTATAGTTCCTATGCACACCTTTGGCTTTGCTGCAGAGATTGACAGTTTAGTTTCTATTGCCAAGGAATGGGGTATTCCTTTAGTTGAAGATGCAGCGGAATCACTTGGAACTACTTACAAGGGAAAACATACTGGAACTTTTGGTCTCTTTGGAACGATGAGTTTTAATGGGAATAAGATTGTTACTTGTGGTGGCGGTGGTGTAATAATTACCGATAGTGAAGAGCTTGCTAAAAAAGCCAAGCATCTTACAACTACTGCAAAGGTTCCTCACAAATGGGCATATGAGCATGATATGATGGGCTACAATTTTAGAATGCCCAATCTGAATGCAGCTTTGGCATGTGCTCAGCTTGAAATGCTTGATGAATTTTTAGCTAGCAAGAAGAAACAGGCAGATCAATATTCTAACTTTTTCTCTCAAACAGAGGATTACTCCTTTATCGGTGAGCAAGAGAATTCATCATCTAACTTCTGGTTGATGACGATTATTCTTTCTGATAAAACACACAGAGATAAGTTTCTCAAAGAAACCAATGAAGCAGGAGTAATGACGCGCCCAGCCTGGAATCTTCTCAACACTCTGGATATGTATAGAGACTGCCAATCTGATGATTTGCTAAATTCAAATTGGTTGTTCGAAAGGGTGGTGAATGTCCCAAGTTCTGTAGTTTAGAGTATGGCAAAAGATCTCTATATCATTGGTGCTGGCGGAATGGCAAAAGAAATCCTTCCTTTGGTAAATGATATAAACTACTCTGAGAACCTTTATAGATTAAAGGGATTTATTGATAAGTCTTCAGAACTAAAGGAATTAAAAATTGGGGGTTCTAAGTTTCCTGTCTTAGAGGAGGATTTTTTTCTTGAAGAATTCAGGGGGTTTGATGTTGCATGTTGTCTAGGGATTGGAGCAAGTCCTTATAACCCATCAATCATTAAGAGATTTGAAGATTTTGAGTTTCCTAATCTGGTCCATCCAAATGTAACTGGTGACCGAAAAAGTATAAAGATTGGTAAAGGGAATCTGTTTTGCTCCAATTCTCAGTTTACAGTTAATTTATCAGGTGGCGATTTTAACATCTTTAATCGTGGCAGTCAGGTTGGCCATGATGTAGAAATTGGAAGTTTTAATCTATTTAATCCTGGCTCTATAGTTTCTGGATCGGTTTCAATTGGTGATTCAAATTTGATTGGGGCTGGATCGGTTATTCTCCAAAACTTAAAGATTAAGTCTAATTCTATTCTTGGAGCAGGAGCTGTTTTGACCAAAGATCTGGAATCAAATGTAATGGCTATGGGAGTTCCTGCAAAAGTTGTCAATAATCCTTGAAAAGATAAAAATGAAAAATGTAGTTGTTGTGGCTGTCCATCCCGATGATGAGACTCTAGCTTGTGGAGGAACCTTATTGCGCCACAAGAATGAGGGAGATAAAGTCCATTGGATTATTGTAACAAATATTTCTGAAGATCAGGGCTTCTCTAAAGAGAAAGTAAAGTCAAGACAGGAGGAAATAAATCGAGTGGCAAGAGAATTTAATTTTGATTCAGTAGTGAAGTTTGATTTCCCAACAACTCAACTTGAAGAGTTTTCAAAGGGAAAGTTGATTGCCTCTCTTTCAAAAGCCTTTCAGGATATTAAACCCAATGTAGTTTACCTTCCTTTCCCAGGGGACGCTCATAGCGAACACAAGTTTACATTTGAATGTGCATTTGCATGTACGAAAACTTTTAGGTACCCATTTGTTGAGGAAGTGTATGCAATGGAAACTATAAGTGAAACGGAGTTTGGGCCCTCTTTTCAGAACCAAGTATTTAACCCAAATTATTTTGTAGACGTAACAGAATATTTGCAAAGGAAGGTTGAGATCTTCTCAATTTTTGAATCTGAAATTGGAGAACATCCGTTCCCTCGTAGTAAAAGGAATCTTAAGGCTCAAGCCACTTTCAGAGGTGCTCAATCAGGTTTCGAATATGCTGAATCATTTATGTTGCTGAAACAAAGGAGATAATGAAAGCTATTTTTATCGGCACTGTAGAATTTAGCTTAAGAGCTCTTGAGGAGCTAATTAAGAGTGATTTAGATTTAGTGGGGGTGATCACAGCTGAAACAAGTTCCATCAATTCAGATTTTGTGGATTTAGAGCCAATTTGTCAGAAACATTGTATCCCAGTTAGAAAGACAAATAATGTTAATTCTCAGGAATCTCTGGATTGGATTTCTTTAAAGAAGCCTGATGTTATTTTTTGTTTTGGATGGTCCAGATTATTAAAGAAACAATTGCTTGATATTCCCTTGCATGGGGTGATTGGCTTCCATCCTGCTGCCTTACCAAAGAATAGAGGTAGACATCCAATTATCTGGGCTCTTTTCCTTGGATTACAAGAAACTGGCACTACATTTTTTAGGATGGATGAATTTGCTGACAGTGGGGATATCTTATCCCAAAGTATTATTGAAATTGATCCAGCAGATGATGCAGGTTCTCTTTATGCCAAGATTGTAGATACTGCATTGATACAGATAAGGTCATTTGTTCCAGATTTGATTTCAGGAAATGCTTCTTTCCAAAATCAAAGTGACAAGGGGTCCAATAATTGGAGAAAAAGAGCTATTCCAGATGGAAGAATAGATTTCCGTATGAGTATTACGGCAATCTACAATCAGGTGAGAGCATTGACTAAGCCTTACGTTGGTGCTCATATTGAATTCAAAGGCAAGGCCTATCAGGTTTGGAAAGTCAGAATCGAACGATCAGTAGAAGATAATATTGAACCTGGGAAAATCTTAAAAGTCAATGAGTCAGAGATTTTAGTAAAGGCCTATGATGGCGGAGTTTGGCTAATAGACTATGATGTTTCATTTTTACCTAAAGAAGGTGAATATATATTGCCATGATAGATAACACAGCACGCGTTAGATCTATAAGTATTGATTGCAGAGAAAGTCTCCTTTCAGCTATAAAGCAAATGGATAAGGAGTCATGCAAACTTCTCTTAGTGAAGAAAAATGGAGAATTCTTTTCCCTTATCAGTATTGGCGATATTCAAAGAGCCATATTGAATGAAGTCGACCTTGGGGATTCTATCGAGAATAATATCAGACCAAAAATACATGTTTGCTCAAGCTCCGATTCCGAGATCGAGATTAGAGAATCAATGAAAAAGTTCCGATCTGAGTTTATGCCAATCCTAAATTCTGGAGGGAAATTGACTCAGGTAGTCTTTTGGGATGAAGTATTTGAACAAAGTTTTAATCGTCATTCAAATACTGAATTTGACCTACCAGTAGTGATTATGGCAGGGGGAAAAGGAACTAGACTACAACCCATCACCAATATTATTCCTAAGCCGTTAGTTCCCTTGGGTGAAAAGCCGATTATGCAGGTCATAATTGATGATTTCGTAAATCTTGGGGTTTCTAAGTTCTACGCTTCCGTCAACTACAAATCAGAAATGATTGAGCAATTTTTCGACTCTATTCCGGAACGAAATTATAGTATCGAATACTTTAAGGAAGATCAACCTTTAGGAACAGCAGGAAGTTTATCCTTGTTAAAGGATAAAATTTCCACCACCTTCTTTGTGAGTAATTGTGATATTCTTATTGACCAGGATTATTCTGAGGTTCTCAAATTTCATAGAGAAAAAAAGAATGAGTTAACAGCTATGGCAGCCTTGAGGCATTATAAAATTCCATATGGCACAATGGATATTGGAGAAGGAGGTCAACTGTTAAGACTAAGTGAAAAGCCTGAGCTTACCTTCACAGTAAACGCAGGTGTTTATATTCTAGAACCTCATCTCATAGACGAGATTCCTGCGGGGGAATTTTTTCACATAACACACCTAATGGAACAAATTATGGCAAGAGATGGCCGTGTAGGAGTTTTTCCTGTAAGTGAAAAGAGTTGGATGGATATAGGTGAATGGAAAGAGTATGACAGAACCCAGGAACTTTTTAAACGTTGGGATCGATGAAAGTGCTTTTCCTTGGTAGTAATCGCTTTGAAACAGTTAGAATTATTGCTGAGCACATCAAATCAAAGTATCCAGATTGGCAAATTGATGCTGTTGATCTAGTCCTTTTGCGTGAGGGAATGGATATAGAACCTTTTAATAATAATTTGATCTCTACTGAATGGACAAAAGGTGAAAGGAGCACATTATTTCATTTTAGATTCCTTCTTAGAAAAGGGAAATTCTTTGGGGCTATAAAGAATGCTATAATAGACAGGAAACATGGTTTCTTTAATTCAATAAAGCACCTGTCAGAGTCCATTATGTTTGAGGAGAAAGCAGGTCAGTTGTTTTCGACTTATGACTTTTTTCATTTTCATTTCATAAGCCGAAAGGCTAGTAATTGGTTGAATTTCATTCCTTTAGAAAGTAAAGTAATTGCTTCCTTTTGGGGGTCAGATGCTTACAGAGTTCCAGATGAACCTACAATTTTTGCCCAAAGAGAGATCTTGAACCGGTCTAATATTGCCACTTGCCATTTTAACCAGATGCTTGAGGAAATCTTGATGAATTTAGGTGAAGAGTACAGGCCTAAATTCAAAACCATGCTTTTTGGTATGAAAGATTGGATGCGGGATAAAATTCTCCATTTTGATCAAATGAAGGGAAGGGATGCCTTTTTCCAACGATACTCTATCCCGTCAGGAAAAATTGCTATTCAGATTGCATATAGCAAAGCGAGAATAATGCAACACCTTAAAGTGTTAAAAGGACTCGCTCCTTTGTCAGATGATGCTAAGGAACGATTTCACCTTGTCATTCCACTTACTTATGGCGAAGTTCATGATTGGAATGAGTATAGATCAGAGATTGAGAAGGAAGCAGAGAAATCTGGTATATCCTTCACTTGCCTCTTTGATTATATGACTGATGATGAGGTTCTTGAAATGGAAAGTGCTTGCGAAATCTTTATCAATTCGAGAACAACTGATGCCCTGAATGGAACAATGATGGAGCATTTTACTTTGTCTCATTTAGTTATTTCTGGGGGCTGGCTAAAGTATCAGATTTTAAAAGACTATGGCCTTTATATGCCAACATTTGATGAGTTTCAGGAACTGCCTGCTATCTTGGAATCATATCTAATTAAACGGGAAGAATTAAGTGCAAAGTTTGAGTCTAACTCAAGAATTATTTCCGAAAGTTTTGTTTCATCAGCCTGGAGAGATCATTGGTTAAGTTTGTATGACTAAGACCATGGAAGTATCTGTAGTAATCCCAGTATATAATGCCGGTAGGTATATTGAAGAGGCTGTTAGGTCTGCCCTCGATCAGAAAGAAACTATGGAGGTGATCCTGGTTGAAGACGGAAGTCCGGATGGCTCTCTTAAAGTTTGCAAAGAACTTGAAAAACTCGATTCCAGAGTTAAGCTCTTTACTCATCCCAATAATGAGAATCGGGGGCCGGGCGAAACGCGGAATCTGGCATTATCTAAAGCATCACAGGAATGGATCGCATTTCTTGATGCCGATGATTTCTTTGATAAGAACCGATTCAGAGCAGAATTAGACTTGCTTAAAGAAGGGAATCTTTTAGATGGCTGCTATGGTGCCACTGGTTCTATTTTTGAAGAAAACATGTCTGAAGAAGAATTGAGTAAGTCAGGCATTTTAAAAGTGACCACATTTAAAAAGAAGATTCCGCCAGAAAGGTTGATCTATTCTATGCTTAGGGCAGATAAAGAGTATTCAGGATTAGGCTACTTTTCAATTATTTCCCTCTTAGTAAATAGAAGAGTTGTAGATGATGGCATGATCTCATTCCCTGTTGATATGTATTATCACCAGGATACTTTCTTCAAATTGGCTGTAGCTGCCCTCTATAAATTGAATGCGGGGGATATTGAAAAACCAGTGGTTTATAGAAGAGTGCATCCGGAGAATAGAATTACCAAAGTCAAGAATATTTCAAGAACAAAGGCCATTATGTTTGCCGAATTTGAAAAATGGTGCAAAGCTACTCCTACAGTCCCTCTAGATATATCTGAACTCGCCTGCGATCAGAAAGTCAATCATCAGTTAAGAGATCCAGACCAAAAAGGGAAGCTTGGAATTTTCCTCCGAAGGACGTTTAAATCAAAATCTTTTGTGTCCAACACTAACTTTTTTAATTCTGGAATTAGGAGTGCACTTGGGAATAATTTCCTTTCAAACTCTGTCATCAAGATAAAAGAGAAGATTCAATTTAGTGCTGTCTAGAGATGAAGTCATTAATCTGCATAAATACCTGTAATCGTCTGGATCTTTTAAGGTTCTACTCAGAGAGTTATTACAGGTTTTGTCTTTCGAATCCTGAGTTTGATTTCATTGTTTCCTTAGATGGAAACGAGCAGGATTATCTCAATTTTTTTGAGGAGCGGAAGATCCCTTATATCTCATCTGAAGAAAGAGCAGGAATTGGTATAGCTAAGAATAGAGTTCTTGACAAACTGCCAGATTATGATTTCTACTTTTTCATTGAGGACGATACTGAGATCAAAGATCTGAGCTATTTTGATGAGCAGATCAGAATTTCCCAAAAGACTGCAATTCCTCATTTCTCAGCCTTCGAGAAGAGCAGAATCCTGGATAAAAAGTCAGAGTTTGAATTAGGAGAACAGAAAATAATCCAATCAATGCAAGGCTCCGCTCAAGTTAATTTTTTCTCTGGTGAAGGACTTCGAAAAGTAGGTGGCTGGCATACTGAATTTGCCAAATACAAAAGATTTGGTCACACTGAGCATAGCTATCGTTTTGTAAATGCAGGATTGATGGATTACCCATTCAATGTTGTCGAATCTTTCATCACCGATTGCTTCGATTTTCACGATCCACCTACTGTTACACGATCTACGAAGTTCGAGTTAAACCCAAAAACCAATTTAGCACTGGTAGAGGAGGCGATCATCGATCAGAAGCTATCCTCCTTTCCAATAGAAGTTCCTGGATCATACAGTTTTGGAAACCTTGATTCCTGGCGTGATCAGCCACAGCCCGAGCCATTTTTAACAGTACAGGAGAGAAAAGCATTTCTTTCTGAACGATATTTTGAAGAGGGTAGTAACAAGCTTTTCAGGAGGGACAAGGATGGACTTGGAATGCTATGGAAGTCAATTGTCTATAGCCCTTCCGGGCCAGATACAGGTAAGAAGATCAAAACATTGATGCGTCACCTGCCTCTTTTGTTCAATCGTTAATTTTTCGTCAATTTAAATCATTGTGAGCCTAGCCGGAACCAATTATATAAATTTGGCTCCCGTTAAACGACTGAAGTATGAATGCAGATCTAAGTCTCGTATTTTCTTATCGAGACAGAGAGGTAGATAGGGTAAAAAGATGTCTTGATTCCCTTTCTACTCAAACCGATGCCAATTTCAAGGTGATCTTCGTGGATTACGGTTCCAATGATCAGTTCAGAAAGGAGATTGAGAGCCTGGTAAATTCGTATGATTTCTGCGAGTACATTTATTCTCATACTTATCAGCAGTTTTGGAATCGGTCCAAAGCCTTGAACATAGGTATTCAGCTAGTAGACACTCCTTATTACGCTACTACAGATATCGACCTGATCTTTGAGCCAAACTTTATCGAGGTAATGAGGTCAGAGATGGGCCCGGATAAATTTGTGCATGGTCATGCTTTGTTTCTTGAAGAGGGGTTTTCAGATTATAAGAATCTCGACAAGCTTAATAAGAGTAATCTAGATCAATCTAAGGCTGGAGTTCAGTACGGCCTTTTCCAGCTTGTTCCTACAAAGGTAATCAGGCAGCTTGACGGCTTTGATGAGTTCTTTAGAATATGGGGATTAGAAGATGTCGATCTAAATAAGAGATTACTCGCTCTTGGATTAAAGGAAAATTGGATCGATCCTTTGAAAACTCATGCCTGGCATCAATGGCACCCTCATATTGGAGATCCACTTTTTACAAGAGATTGGTATCGTTTTATGGAGGATTATTTCTTTAGACAAACAAGCTCGAAAAGAAATAATGGAAACTGGGGTCAAACTAAAGGTGAACAAGAAAGAAAAGTACTGAATCTGAAGTCTGATGAAGCTACTGTTCAAATTGAAAGAGACTTCCCCAGTAAAACCTCTGCCTTATATGAGTATCACATCCTTGAGCAGGTCTTTGATGAATTATCAGCTGGAGAGGTATTATCTGTGAAGTTCAATGACAAAGCCAGTGATATTAGTTTTTTTGAAAAACTAAGAAACTCCTTGGTTCACAGAATAGGAGTCGACCTGAAAGTTGATATTGACAAGTACTATCAAAAACGAACTGACTTTATTGATGCATGCCGGGGATTGGTTTGGTTAATCGCTAAGAAGGAAAATCAGGGTACAATTGCCGACTATTGCTTTTATCGTGAAGGCAGATCATTTTACGTAAAACTTGAACGTAGATGATTTTCGGACTCTCAAATGTTTCCTATTGCGATGATAGCGCCGTTAAGTTTGAAGAGTTATGCGAACTCGAGTACTTAGAGGGGATTTTTTCAAATTTGAGATCAGACCTTGGGAGTACATTTGAAGGCTATGATTTTCAAATTTATTCCGCAAATAATACAAAAGGACCAACTCAAAAGACAAGTTCAAAGAAGACTGTATTGATCTACATTTCAGATGAGACAATGCGAATCCCTGAACACCTGTCGGATAAGTACCATGCCATCTTTAAGTGTTACATCCCTGTTGATAGAATAGGAAATATATTCTCACTTCCACTAGGATATGTGAATGGTAGAAAACAAAGTGATAGAGTTGAAATACTAAATAGAGATAACAATGTTTTCTTCTCTGGAAACCTCAATGAGAACAGATTCCCATTGTATCAGCATTTTAATTTATTCCGCTATTTACCTACCTGGGTTTTTACCAGATTATATTATAGGATCAAATCAAAATTAAAGTTTAATTACTCCGACTACTTCCCCAACTCCTATATAAACTTCACACACAAGTTTAACTCTGGTTTAAGTCCAGAGGAGTATACCAGGTACCTCTATAACAGTAAGATCATTTTATGTCCCAAAGGATTTACTAGTGCGGAGACCTTTAGACATTATGAAGCAATGCAATCCGGCGGCATTGTCATTTCCCAGAGACTACCAGATGTATTCTATTACAAGAACAGTCCAATAATTCAAATCGACTCCTGGGCGCAACTAGACGAGAAGGTAGGTGAATTGATTGGTGATGATGACAGGATGAAAAAGATTCAACAGCAGACTTATAAGTGGTGGGATGAGGTTTGCTCAGAAAAAGCTGTTTCGAAGTATATTGCACAATCGCTTTCCCAATTGTAACACCTGTGAATCCTATATTCTTATTAGCAGTATCCCCTAGATCAGGAAGTAACTACCTCTTCAGGTTACTATCTCGTCACCCAGATATTTGTCCGACGGGAATCACAGGAGAGGACTTTCTTTTACGTTACAGTGATTCCCTAATCAACCATATTGATAAAGTTTCTGGCAATTGGAAAGAGAGTTGGGGGAATAGCAAACAGGAACTTCAGGATTGCATGGCAGAAGGATGGATCAATTTTCTTCTCCCCGAGAAGATCCGAGATGATCAAAGATTAATAACTAAGACCCCAATGCCCTATGGGGCGGAAAACTTCTTCCGCCTGTTTCCCAAAGGACAACTTCTTATCATAATCAGAAATGGTCCAGATGCCGTGGAATCATACCAAAAGACATTTGATAAGAGCTTTGAAGCCTCAGTTAATAATTGGGCTCTTGGAGCCAGGACGATTCTTGAGTTAAGAAAGAATCACGCTGCTCTGGAGAATAAAAGCTTTAAGATCGTCAGGTATGAGGATCTGTATTCAAATACTTCTGATAGCATAAAGGAGATCTTTAGCTTCCTCAATCTTGACCCTTCAAAATTTGACATGGAAGAAGCCCTTTCACAAGGAGTTATAGGCTCATCATCCCAAAGAGACAAGGGAGAAGAAGTTTCATGGAAGCAGGAAGAGGTTAAATCTCCGGACTTTGACCCAACGAGCAGGGCAAAAAACTGGACCAATGCAGAGAGATCAAGGTTTGATTATCTGGCGGGAACTGAACAAGCAGAATTGGGATATTCAAAGCTTTTGGAAAGGAAGTCACCTTTGTTTTTGATACAGAATTGGGCAAAAAGTGCATTCATTCGCTTCGGCCTCTCTAAAGCTTGATGATAAAGAAACCTTAGGGAGGCTTCCAGGGAATCTAATTGCATATATTTGTTGCCCCTCAAATGCACTATAGTCAATGAAAAAGGCACTTATTACAGGAATTACAGGGCAAGATGGTGCCTATCTTGCCAAATTTCTCCTTTCAAAGGGATATGAGGTTCACGGAATCAAGCGCCGTAGCTCTCTTTTCAATACTGGAAGGATCGATGATATCTATACAGATCCACATACAGACAACCAAAAGTTCATTCTCCATTTCGGAGATCTTTCCGACAGTGGGAACCTGATTCGATTGGTTCAGGAGATCCAACCCGATGAGATCTACAATCTGGGAGCGATGTCTCATGTTAAGGTGAGTTTCGATATGCCGGATTATACAGCAAACGTAGATGCAGTTGGAGCACTAAGGATCCTTGAAGCAATTCGTCTGCTAAACCTTCAGGATAAAACAAGATTCTATCAGGCCTCTACTTCTGAACTTTATGGTAAGGTTCAGGAGATCCCTCAATCTGAAACAACTCCATTCTATCCAAGGTCACCTTATGCAGTTGCTAAGATGTATGCCTACTGGATCACTGTGAATTATAGAGAGGCTTATGACCTTTACGCCTGTAACGGAATTCTTTTCAATCATGAATCTCCACTGCGGGGCGAGACATTTGTAACGCGTAAGATCACTCGTGCAATCTCAAGAATTGCTTTAGGTCTTCAGAAGACATGCTATCTGGGAAATCTGGATGCCAAGAGGGACTGGGGACATGCTAAAGATTATGTAGAAGCCATGTGGTTGATGCTGCAGCAAGATGAAGCTGAAGACTTTGTAATTGCTACAGGTAAAACAACTACCGTAAGAGACTTTGTTGTAGAAAGCTGCAAGCAAGTTGGATGGGAGATCGAGTTCTCAGGAGAAGGAGAGGCAGAAAAGGGTAAAGTGGTTTCTTCTAATAACCCGGATTATCCAATTGAACCCGGTACCGTGATCATTGAAGTTGATCCAGCCTACTTTAGACCAACCGAAGTAGATCTGCTACTTGGAGATCCAACAAAAGCAAAGCAGAAATTGAATTGGGAACCTAAGTATGACCTGGCAGAGATGGTCAGGGAAATGATGGAATCCGATATCGATCTATTCAAAAGAGAGAAACTATTACTTGAAGGAGGACATATCGTTCACGAGGTAAAGGAGTAAAATGGAATCGCTGAAGAATAAGAGAATACTGATTACAGGAGGAGCAGGATTCTTGGGAAAACATACGGTTGCTGCTTTTAAAAATGCCGGTGTAAAAGAAGAAGATATAATCATTCCAAGATCATCTGATTTTGATCTTCGATCGCTCGATAAAGCAAACGAACTAATTGAAGCAACTTCTCCGGATCTTGTAGTGAATATCGCTGCCAGACTTGGAGGAATTGGTGATAACAGAAGATACCCCGCTTCATATTTCTACGACAACCTAATGATCGGGATCAACATGATCGAAGCCTGTCGTAAGCACCAAATTGGAAAACTCGTCAACATTGGGACTGTATGTAGTTATCCCAAGATCCTTGAAGCACCATTCAAAGAAGAGGATCTTTGGAATGGCTATCCCGAAGAGACAAATGCACCTTACGGAGTTTCAAAAAAGTCGGTAATGGTCTATGGAGAGGCTGTTTATAGACAATATGGATTCAATAATGTAAACCTGCTTCTCACAAACCTTTACGGTCCCGGTGATGATTTCCGTGAAGCCACTTCTCATGTTATTCCGGCTATCATTAAGAAAATCGCAAATGCTAAGGATAATGGAGATGCTTTTATCGAAGCCTGGGGCGACGGCTCACCATCAAGGGATTTCCTTTACGTAGAGGATGCAGCACTTGCAATAGTAAAAGCCACCGCTTCACACGATGATCCTATGCCTGTAAATATTGGCGCAGGGAAAGAGATCACTGTAAAAGAACTGATCGAGCTACTTGCAAAGTTGATCGGTTTTGATGGTGAAGTGAGATGGGATACTTCAAAGCCTAATGGGCAGCCAAGAAGGCTTCTTGATGTTTCAAAAGCAAAAGAAGGATTTGATTTTAGTTCTAATACAGATTTTGAAGACGGTTTGAGAAATACCATCGATTGGTACCTTTCAAACAGATCGGAGATCGATCAATTACCTCCTAAATTTCAAATGGCATAATGGCTGATCAGAAAAGAGCACTTGTAACAGGAGGCGGAGGTTTTATTGGGTCTCACCTGGTGAAAAAGCTGAAGAAAGAAGGGTTTTGGGTAAGAGTAGCAGACTTGAAGTATCCTGAGTTTTCTCCTACGGTGGCCGATGACTTTATGCAGGGAGATTTGAGAGATCAGGAATTCTGCGCAAGAGTCATAGATCAACCTTTCGACCATCTTTATACCCTTGCAGCTGACATGGGTGGGGCAGGTTATCTGTTCACCGGTGAGAACGATGCTGATGTGATGCACAACTCGGCGATGATCAATCTAAACGTGGCTCATTTAGCTGTAAAGCATAATGTTGGAAGAGTATTTTACTCCTCTAGCGCCTGTATTTACCCTGAATTCAATCAGCTTGACCCAGATAATCCAAACTGCGAAGAGAGCACTGCATATCCAGCTCAACCGGATAGTGAATACGGATGGGAAAAACTGTTCAGCGAAAGGATGTTCCTGAATTTTGCAAAGAACTATGGGCTTGATGTTAAGATTGCCCGCTTTCACAACATTTTTGGACCTGAAGGAACCTGGACAGGAGGAAAGGAAAAAGTACCGGCTGCAATGTGCAGAAAAGTGGCAGAAGCAGAAGATGGTTCTTCTATTGAGGTTTGGGGGGATGGTCTTCAAACGAGATCATTTCTTTACATCGATGAGTGCCTTGAAGGAGTATGGAACCTTATGAATAGCGACAAATCCGGACCATTCAATATTGGTTCAGAAGAGATGGTAAGTATCAATGAGCTCGCTGAAATTGTAATTGCTATATCAGGAAAGAACCTTTCATTAGATCACATTCCTGGTCCACAAGGAGTAAGAGGAAGAACCTCGGATAATAAGCTCATTCAGGAGCAGATCGGCTGGAAGCCAAACTATCCTCTCAAAAAAGGACTGGAGAAGACTTTCTCATGGATCAATGAGCAGGTTCATGCTCATAGTACAAAGAGTTAAGATGACAGATAAGGGAATCCTTGGACATATTTTAAGGAAGTCGACCTATATCTGGCTTCATCTTGATATGGCTTTCTGTAAGACAGTAGCTAGAGTCTACGCTGCAATTCATGCGAAGAAGCCCAAGAAAGAAATTAAAAAAATTGCTGCTGTCTGGTATTGGCCAGAGAACTTCAATTCAGACGAATTGAGATTGGCCTATTGGGGAAAGTACTTCGAGAAAGACGGCTATCAATTTGACAATTTTAAAATTCTCGATGTAAAAGAATTTGTCGAGGAATATGAGAAGGGAACCTGGCCACAGAAGTACCTTTTCTACCGAAGAAACTACCTGAGACGTTGGAGGCAATTTTTTAAAATGAAGGATTACGATGTCGTTTGGATCGATCGTGCCTTCATGCCTTTTTATCCTTTTAAGTCAGCTGTTTATGAGCCATTGATCAAAAAGATGGGTGCTCATTTGGTTATGGATACCACAGATGCATCTGACTATGAGAATAATCCGGATCTGGTTCTCTCAACGCTATCTCAGGCAGATAGAATTACGGCCGCATTTAAAAAGCTTGTAGAGTTTTATCAACCCAAGTATCACAATGTTACTCGTCTAAATTGGACAGTACCTATTGAAGGATATGTTGTGAAGGATAATTGGAAACTAAAGGATCCGATCATCATTGGTTGGATGGGCAGCCCGGGTAACTTTGAGTATTTAAGAGAAACCCTGGAACAGTTAAAGGAAGTAGCGAAAGAAGTCCCATTTACTTTTAGATATATCTGCAGGATCAAGCAGGATATTGATATCCCCGGAGCAACAATAGAACATCACTATTACGGAGATGATTATCACGATATCATTGGGACATTCGATATTGGATTGGCTCCATTTACCAAGGTGTCTTTTGCCACAGAAGGTAAGATCGGAATGAAGCATCAGGAATTTATGATCTGCAAGATTCCGCAGGTTTGTAGTCCGGTTGCGATCTCTGAGCATGCTAAACATGAGGAGCATGTCCTTATCGCAAAGGATATAAGTGACTGGAAAGGCCTTATCTTAAGATTGCTTTCCGATGAAGATCTAAGGACCAGATTGGGCAATAACAGCCGAGAGCTATTTGATGAGCACTATAATTATGACACCTGGTATCCAACTCTGAAGGAAGTCCTCACCGATTTTGATTAAGAAGTAATGGCAGACCGAATCCGAGTGCTTGTATATCCAAACTGGAAACGTGGAAGCGTTTACATGAATAAGCTGGAGGAAGCTGTTGAGGAGAATGATATTGGCCTGGACTACACGAGTTTTCACGGAGCGATCTTCCCTCTTTCTAAGCAGTACATGAAGGGCTATCATTCAGTTCTTCAAATTCATTGGGTTAGTGTGCTCTTTGCCGCAGAAGTCAGGAACCCTGTTAAATTTTGGATAAGATACATTCTGGCATATCTCGACATCTGGTACGTTAGAAATATCCTCTCTGCCAAAATTGTATGGACAGTTCACAATCTTTATTCCCATGATGCAATCAGGAAAAACCTGGACCTTCGAGCGCGTAGATTTCTTGCTAAGCAATCTGATATCCTTTTGTTACATGGACCCAGCGCTATCCCTCTGGTGACAGAAGCCTATAAAGTCGATAAGTCGAAATGCGTTTGTATTCCTCATGGAAATCAAAAAGGGGCCTTCCCCATGGAGATCTCCAAATTCGACGCAAGAGAAAAGCTCCAGATCGGTCAAAATAAAAAGGTGCTTCTGTTCTTCGGAACTTTAAGAAAGTATAAAGGGGTTGAGGAATTGATAGAGGCTTTTAAGTCAATTGATGATGAGAACCTCTTCCTGCTGATTGCAGGAAAGTGCCGAGACGAGTCTTACAGAAAAGAATTAATGGGAATGGCAGATGATCGCACCTTGATCACTGACTCCTTTGTTCCGATTGATGAGGTTCAGGTATATATGGCTGCCGCGGATATTGTGGTCTTACCGTTTAAAGAGATCCTCACTTCAGGATCGCTCTTGCTGGCAATGACCTTTGGAAAAATGATTGTGGCACCGAGGATGGGTACACTCCCGGATTATCTTCTGCCAGAAGGAGGTATTCTTTATGATGAGAAGAATGAAAACTTGAAAATTGCCTTGAACAGGGCAATGGAAATGGATACTGAGAAAGCGGGTGACTTTAATAAAGAGAAAGTTGATCTATTTGACTGGGACAGAATTGGCGACTCAGTTGCCGATTGGTATAGAAAGCTGATCGATTCAAATAACCCTCATCCGAAAAAGAAGAATTGGTTCCAGTGATTGAAGGATTGAAATATCGGGTCTCTAAAATTCAGGGGAAAATTGAAGCCAAAAAGATCGCTTCAGAGTTCAAAGACCAGAGTTTGAGAACTCCCCCGGTTTTTATTTTGGGTGCCCCAAGAACTGGCAGTACGATCCTATACCAATTACTAAGTTCACAGGGCGATTTTTTTTATTTCAATAATTATCTGGCTAAGAATCATCAAACTCCTGCAAAAGCTTTAAAGACCTTTGCAAGTAAAGGAGGACAATTTAAGCACGACTCTTTTAACTCCAAATTCGGAGAGACTTCAGGAGACAATGCCCCAAGTGAGGCTGGATACTTTTGGTACAGATGGATCCCAGAAGGACATCATGAATTGAAAAAATCCGATCTAAGTAAAGATGACCTGGACCAGATCTCGTCCTACTTTAAATTCTTTGAATCCCAATCTCAACTCCCGATCCTCATTAAGAACCTAAACATGGGATTGAGGATGGATCTGATAAGGTCAATTCACCCGCAAGCAAGAATCATTCACATTGTAAGGAATACCCTTGACAACTCAAGGTCAATACTGAAGGGAAGAATTAAGTATGGGAATTCAGAGGATTTTTGGTTTGGATCAAAACCCAATGAATGGCAGGACTGGCAAAATGGCTCAGTAGCCGAGCAAATCGTGGGACAGATTGAGTGGATGAATAATTCTATCCTGAAGGGTGCCAAACAGTTAGGTGATGAGTGTTATTTGCGAATCCGATATGAGGATCTGGTGAAGGACACTGATTCCACGATCAAAGAGATCAAGAACTTTTTAAAGAATGGAAACATAGAAATTGAGCATGGATTTCCATCTTTGAGCAAAGAATCCCAAAATGAAGAGCAGCTTGAGCTCTCTGATTTTGATAAAGAAGTAATTGAATTGGTTAAGAGTAAGGGTACAGAAAGCAATACCCTTTATCTATAGCTAATATCACCCCAAGTATGAGCAGCCAGAACAGCCCCAAAAACTGGAAAGAAGAATACATCAATAGTGCCAGGGATGATTGGTATCTCTATCATCAACCATACTATTTAGATGCAGTTACAAATGGAAACTGGGATGTAGTTAGATTCCCGGAAGAGGGTCAGGCAAAGGCTTTTTTACCCTATGTGACGAGGAAAGAGAGAGATGGCAATGCTATTGTCATGCCTCCCTACACTGCATTTCTAGGCCCTGTTTTCCTGGAAGATCTTAGTACCTCCAAACAATATGCTGCCATTGAAGGCCTGTTGGATAATTTGCCTGATTGTCCTTTCATTGAGCAGAGATGGAATCCATCGATTGAAAATTGGCTGCCTGCTTATTGGAAGAATTTCGAACAGCAGACCAGGTACACCTACATTATTGACTGCCCCGGAGATGAAGAACAGATCTGGAAAGAGATCTCATCCAAGAAGCGAAATGCGATCCGTAAGGCAGAAAAGAATCTGACAATTGAAGAGGCGCCCAAAGATGTACTCCTAGAAAAGACATCATGGATGGCCTTCCTGAATCACGATAAGAATGCCCTTTCAAATATCATTGATACTCTTGGTGAGCGAGGTCAAATGAAGATCCTGGGAACAAAGAATGATCAGGGAGAGTGGAGTAATCTGGCCCTGTTTGTTTGGGATAAGAGCAGGATGTACTATTTGGTTGGCTTGAGAGATAATTCTAAAAAGGACGATGAAGGGATGAATCTTCTCCTTTGGACAGCCATGAAAGATGCACCTGAAGGAATTGAGATATTCGATTTCGAAGGAAGCATGATCAAAGGAATTGAGACCTTCTTCAGATTGTTGGGAGGGAAGCCGCAAGCATATTTTCAGATCTCAAAGTCATTTTCCAGATATCGTAACTTTAGAAAAGGAGTTTCATTCCTGCTCAAAGCACTAAAGGGTTAATGTCTGATCTTTCAACCGAACAATTATCTATCTACCTCAAAGCCCAAACCTTTGAATGGCTGGTCAGCTATTCTAATGAAACTGAATGGCAGGTAATTGTTGAAGGAGATTCAATTTCCATCGGCCTGAAAGGCCAGATCTATAAGGAGGATTTGCCAGAGAAAATACCTGACAGAAATCAAATCACCTCTCTTTTAAATTCCTTAGAATCCAATCAAAGCTTAAAGCAGGATCTTCCATTTATCTCTTTGCTGGATTTCTTTTGGCGTGAACAGTATTTAAAGAAACCCCTTCAACTTGATGCTCATAAACGAGTTTCTAAAGATTCAATTCAACCCGAATATCTTGAAATTCTAGGCTGGCCGATCTTTGATATTCTAATGCACTCTCTGCTGGATCAATTTGGAGTAAAGCCTCAAAGGGGAAAGACTGTTACGCTAAGCTGTGATTATGATTTCGCCAATATCTGGAATCAGCTGAACGAGTTATCTGCGGCTAAGCAATTATTGAGAATAGGCGCAGGAAAAGGTCTTAGCGCTTTTTATAAGTCATTTCAGTCAATGTCAAATGCTGAGAAAGAATTGAAATGGAATGGCTCTTTGAACAGAGAAATGTTTTCACCAGATCTGGATCTGGGAAATGAAATTGAAATAAATCGGATTGCATTCCTCCTAATTCATCAGACCAATAAAAATTTCGATCCAAAGAATAATACTAGCAGCAATTCATATTCAAACTTCCTATCTCAACTAGCTAAAGAGGGAATTGAAGTTGGTCTTCATCCGGGATATGATACCAGATATCAGGGAGAGGAAAGTATGATTCTTCAAAAGGATATGCTCCAATCAATTTCTTCCTCAATTATTCAGAAGTTGAGATTCCATTATTTGAATGCTGATCTCCCTCATGACCTGCGTTTGTTGGAGGCTGCAGGAATTAAGGAGGATTATTCATTTGCTTTTGCAGACACCCTCCTCTTTAGATCGGGAAGGTCCACTCCCTGCAGGTACTGGGATTTTGAATTAGAAAGAATGATTGATGTCCTTTCTGTTCCTCTTACAATAATGGATACAACATTGGTAGAATACTCAGCTGGAAATGGTAACATGAGCAGCCATTTAGAGAGAGCCTGGACCTTTGGGCAATCCATAAATATTCTGTTTCACAATCAATACTTTGACCCCTTTATCGAATACCCCAAAGCCGCCGAGGTTCAATCATTGTATTCCCAATGCATAGAACACTTACAAGCTTTAAGTTCAGGCAACATTTGAGGGTCAATTTTTTCTAAGTTTGCACCAAATTTGAATTGATGTCGAAGAATTATACTCTTGGTATCCATATTGGACACGACTCTACGGTTTGCCTTATTGACGAACAGGGTGAAGTAATTTACGCTGTAGCTGAAGAGAGAGTAACAAGAATAAAGTATCATCTGGGTTTCCCTTATGATGGAGTCAAAGAAATGCTTAGATACACCGGGGTTGATCCTAAGGATATCAAGTACGTTGCTGGCTCGACAAAGCGTCTGGTCTTCCACGGACAGGATGCCTATAATGACCTTCTATTTACCGAGGACAAAGACAAACTGAGATCAGTAGATTTCGGTAATCAGGCTTTGAACCCTTCTCCTGTGGGGAGAGTAATGGAAGTGATATCCGCAAATCTTGGCAATCAGAAAGCCTTAAGTCCAGAGGAATTCAAGTCAAAGAGCGAAGCATTGACTTTAGAGATGATGAGCGATGCTTTGAAGAAAGTTGGACTTGGCCATGCCGAGATAAAGACCTTTGATCATCACCTTTGCCATGCTGCAAGTGCATATTACTGCTCTGGCCAGGGTGATGCCCTGATCATTACTATGGATGGAGCAGGAGATGGTCTCTGTGCTTCAGCAAATGTGATCAAAGACGGCAAGGTTACAAGGATCTCTGGCGCAAGCGCCGATGTCTCACCTGGTCGATTGTACTCTGAAGTAACAGGCTTTGTTGGATTCAAAAGACTGCGTCACGAAGGAAAGATCACCGGTTTGGCAGCTTACGGAGATCCGGATAGATTTTATGCTGATTTCAAGAAGTTCCTTCGCTTTAATCCCGAGACTGAGCAATTTGATTTTGATATACCTAAGCGCTCCGCCCTTGCATCAAAATGGAAAACTCTGAACAGAGTTGTTGCAGGAATTCAAACTGGCCGTCCACATATTGCTGAATTCTCAGATCACCTTTCAAAAATTGCAGATCCAAAAGATGATATGCAGGATTTGGCAGCTGCAGCTCAAAGGGTGCTGGAAGAAATTTCAGTCGAATACGTAAAGCATTTCCTACAAAAATCTACCAGTAAGAAAGTACTTCTCGCTGGAGGTGTTTTTGCCAATGTCCGGGTTAACCAATTGATAGCTGAGATTCCCGGAGTTGAATTCGTCTACATCCATCAGAACATGGGTGATGGAGGATTGGCTTTAGGTGCAGCTATGCTTGATTACTATGAAGAGAATGGTCGACCTTATAATGGATACCAACCATTAAATGTATACTTCGGTAGCGCATACACAGATGATGAAATTGAAAAAGACATCATCGAATCAGGCATCCCTTATGAGAAGTTTGACAATGTAGAGAAGAAGATCGCTGAACTGATCCACGATGGAAAGGTAATCGGACGATTCAATGGCGGAATGGAATACGGTCCAAGAGCTCTTGGGAACAGAACCATTATGGCCCGCACTACGGATAGAAGCATCAATGACTGGCTGAACAAGCAGCTGAACAGAACTGAATTCATGCCTTTCGCTCCAAGTGTTTACGGTCCGGAAGCAGGCAATATACTTGTTGATTACGATCGCAAGGTGGCCAACTTTGCTGATCGCTTTATGACCATTACTTATCACGTAATTCCTGAGTGGAGAGATAAATTGCAGGCAGTAACTCACGTAGATGGAACTGCTCGTCCGCAAGTGGTTTGGGAAGAAGGGAATCCTTCTTACTACAAGATCCTGGAGGAGTATTTCAAATTGAGTGGAATACCTGCAGTGATCAACACCAGCTTTAATATGCACGAAGAGCCAATCGTTCGTACTCCTGCAGAAGGTATCAAGTCTTATAATCAGGGTTGTCTTGATTACTTAGCTATTGGTAGCTTTATAGTAGGCCAGCCAAGATCCTAATGCTTAAGCAGCTTAAAGAGATTTACTACGAGAATGAGGTTTACAGATTTCTGATTAACCTGATTTTCCTTGTAGGACTTTATGAGCTGGCTATCTACATCTTTTCAATTATTCCCGGATTCTACTACTGGGATCTATTCCATCTGAAAGTAATTTACAACGGAGTTGATATTGCAGAATGGGTGCTTTCATTAATGGGATACGAGCTGGGCGAATTTGACAATCAGCAGTATTTCCAAATTATTGGAGGTAGTGTTCTAAAGGCTGGTAAGCCTTGTTCAGGAGTAAACCTGATGGCTTATTATACCATCATCATTCTTGCTTACCCAGGTACTATTAAGAGCAAGATGATCTTCATTCCTGTTGGTATTCTCCTGATCCATTTGGTCAATGTTGGTCGCTATGTAGCACTGGCATTATCCGACCTGTACACCAAAGAGTATTTCGAATTACATCATCATGTTATCTTCAAAGCAGTAGCCTACATACTGATATTTATTTTCTGGCTGGTGTATGTAAAGGTGAACTCAAGAGCGAAAAGTTAAGCTCAGGAAAATGGAACCGGTTTTAATTCTATCCTACTTCTATCCTCCATGCAATCTAACTGCATCACAGCGCACAGATGCATGGGTGAGGTACTTTCCTGAATTTGGCCTTGAGCCGATTTTAATTACCCGCAACTGGGACATCCCGATAAAGAACCAGTACGATATTAATCTCCCTACAGGAGAGAAAGAAAGGGTCGAGAAGCTTGATATTGGTGAAGTTCATTACCTGCCATTCAAGGGAAACTTAAGAGACAGGATTCAGGCCAAGCACGGTCCGGATAGCAAGAAACTCATTCGAAGACTTTTGACGATGTGGGAGCTTTTTGCCCAGAATTATACAAATTCAGCTATCCCGTATAACAACATGCTGGATAAAGCTCGCGAGATCTTAAAGGCTAGACCAGAGATCAAAAAGCTCATCGTGAGCACGAATCCTTATCAGCAATTTGCCTTCGCCTATCAACTTAAGAAAGAGTTTCCGAGACTTGAGTGGTATGCTGATTACCGAGATGATTGGACAACAAGAGAACTTAATGCCCAATCGGGAACGCTATTTAAGATCATTCGATCCATTGAAGCTAAAAGTGAAAAGAAGTGGTTATCAAACTCCACTGGGATCATTTCGGTTACAGAGGTCCTAACGGACCGAATTTCCAGGTTTCTCAATAAGCCGGGATTCACTGCCCTCAATGGTTTTTTTGAAGAAGACTTCACTGAACTGAGTAGTCAGAACAAGTCTGATTCTTTTGTTTTCAACTATACCGGTTATCTCTACAATGATCAACCTGTAGAGCAGGTGACAGAGGCTTTTAAGAAATTGATTGAAAAGTATAGTGGAATGATAGATATCGTATTTCGCTTTCTCGGAACTGCCTATCACCCTCCATCAAAAGAGCGTATACTTTTAGCGGCAAACGGTATCGAATCCAATATGGATGTAACGGAGAGGATCTCGCGCCAGGAGTGTCTTCAATTCGAAGCTGATGCAGATGCATTTATCATGATGCCATACATCGGGCATAAGGGAATACCCGGCTCCAAGCTCTATCAATATTTGGGGCACAATAAACCGATCATTCTTTATCCTTCCGATGATGATATCATTGAAAGAACAATTAAAGACGCTAATTCCGGCTTTGTTTGTCGCAGTGAAGAGGAGTTCATTGAGCAGTGCTCAAGACTCATTGACCATAAGATCGAGAGCGGAAGCAATTTAAAACTGGACTCTCATCCCGAGCTCTATTCGCGCCGTTATTCTACGAAGCAAATAGCTGAGCTACTCAAGGGTTCAAATAGCTGAATATATTTGCAGGATGAAACGCATCCTTACTTGCGTTGGAACTCGCCCCAACCTCATTAAGATCTCTAAGCTTCAAAGCTGTATTTCCAATTACGATAATCTAGAGCATAAGCTTCTGCATACCGGTCAGCACTTTGATCATCAAATGAATGAGATCTTCTTTAAACAGCTTGGGATGAAGGAGCCTGATGTCTTTCTGAATATTCAGGGCTCCGGGCAAATTCAGGTGATCGCAGAGATCATGAAGGCTTTTGAGAAGGAGCTTCTGGAGATCAAACCTGATCTGGTATTGGTGCCAGGAGATGTGAATAGTTCTCTTGCCTGTGCACTCGTTGCCCAGCGACATGGAATTCCGGTTGGGCACATTGAGAGCGGATTGCGCTCAGGTGATATGACTATGCCCGAAGAGGTAAACAGGATCTTGATCGATGAGCTGAGTTCGATCTTTTTCATCACAGAGAAATCAGGTCAGGAAAATCTGGAGAAGCTTGGGAAAGATAAGAGCAGTCTTGTCTTCACGGGAAATACAATGATTGACAGCCTTGAATTAAGTAAGGAAATGATTGCTCAGTCATCTGTATTGGATGAACTGAAGCTAAAGCCTAAAGAATATGCTTTGGTGACTTTTCACCGTCCGCAGAATGTAGATAGACCTGAGGATCTTCAAAAGGTCATCGACATTCTCAAAATGGCTGCAAACAAGATCCATGTTGTCTTTCCAATGCACCCAAGAACGAGAAAGAACCTGGAGCAATTCGGCATGCAGGCAGAGCTGGACCACCCCAACATAACCACAGTTGGACCGCTCGGTTACATTGATTTTATGTCTTTGATCCAGAATTCAAGACTTGTACTTACTGATTCAGGAGGTGTTCAGGAAGAGACTACCTATCTGGAAGTTCCATGTTTGACCGTGCGTCCAAACACTGAAAGACCTATCACCATTGAGCTTGGAACCAATACTTTGGTAAATCTGGATGTCGATAGAATAAGCTCATTGATTGACGATATCATCCAAGGATCTTATAAGTCGGGAAGCATTCCTCCAATGTGGGATGGGAATGCCACTGAACGTATGGTAAAAGCCATAAATGATTTCCTTTCCTAAGCGAATTTATCCTCGCTATTTGCCTATCTTGCGTACCTTGAAATTTCAATGTTTATAAGCCTTTCGCAAGTCTAAAGCGCCTATGAAACCAATTAGAATGGTCGATCTTGAAGGACAATATCTCAAGATCAAAGAGGAGATCGATTCAGCGATCCAGGAAGTAATAGATTCCACAATTTATATTGGAGGAGAACAAGTGAAATCATTTGGCCAGGAACTGGCCGATTACTGTAATGTTCCTCATGTAATTCCATGCGCGAATGGTACGGATGCCCTTCAAATTGCAATGATGGCTCTTGACCTTCAGCCGGGTGATGAGGTGATCCTTCCGGTTTGGACCTATGTTGCCACAGCAGAGGTCATTGCTTTATTAAGACTTAAGCCTGTCTTTGTCGATGTTGAGCCTGATTACTTCAATATTGATCCAAATAAGATCGAGGAGCTGATCACCGATCGTACCAGATGCATCGTACCCGTTCACCTTTACGGTCAGTGCGCTGATATGGAGCCGATACTAAGAATTGCTCAAAAGCATCAGTTGTATGTGATTGAGGATACCGCTCAGGCAATTGGAGCTGATTACACCTTTTCAGATGGTGACACCATGAAAGCCGGCACCATGAGCCAGGTAGGAACAACATCATTCTTCCCTTCGAAGAATCTTGGTTGCTATGGCGACGGCGGGGCCATGATCGTTCCGGATGATGGACTTGCTGCTCAGATCAGGATTGTAGCAAACCACGGTCAAACAAGAAGATATTATCACGATTTCATTGGTGTGAATAGCAGACTAGATGCCATTCAAGCCGCAGTTCTAAGACAGAAACTTCCTCATTTGGATGAGTATGCAGCTGCCAGGAATAAAGTAGCAAGCTCTTATGATGAAGCATTCGCTGATATCGATAGATTGATTACTCCAAAGAGAGATCCTAAATCAACCCACGTATTCCATCAATACACGATGAAAACAAGTGGCATCGATAGAAATCATATGCAAAGTTGGTTGGCTGAGAAGGAAGTTCCTTCGATGATCTACTACCCGGTTCCACTTCATAAGCAGAAAGCCTATGAAATGTACAATACTGATGGTAGAGACTTTGAGGTGTCGAACGACCTGGCCGATAGAGTGATCAGCTTGCCGGTTCACACCGAAATGCAGGATGATCAATTAGCTCACATTATTGATTGCGTGCAGGAGTACTTTAAAACTCATTAATATGTCTCAAGACTTTTTCGCCCACGAAACAGCAGTAATTGACGAAGGATCCGAGATCGGCGCAGGAACGAAGATCTGGCACTTTAGTCATGTAATGCCTAATTGTAAGATCGGTGAGAAGTGCAATATTGGTCAGAATGTAGTTATCTCACCTGAAGTGATTCTTGGCAAGAATGTGAAAGTCCAGAACAACGTATCCATCTACACCGGAGTGATTTGTGAAGACGATGTTTTCTTAGGCCCAAGCATGGTATTTACCAATATTGTCAATCCAAGATCCGGAGTTGTTCGAAGAGGTCAATACACCAAAACAGTAGTGAAGCACGGAGCCAGTATCGGAGCGAATGCGACCATAGTTTGTGGACATGATATTGGAAAATTTGCATTTATCGGAGCTGGAGCGGTAGTTACAAAAGAGGTACCTGCCTACGCTTTGGTAGTTGGAAATCCCGCGAAGCAAATTGGATGGATGAGCGAATTCGGCCATCGTCTGGACTTTGATGAAAATAACATAGCCGTATGCGAGGAAAGCAATGAACGGTATATCTTGGAAAATAATACAGTAAGGAAACTGCCTGCTGAAAATTAAAGAGATGAAGAATTTCGTACTGATTGGAGCTGCCGGGTATATCGCCCCAAGACATTATAAAGCAATCAAGGAAACTGATAATAAACTTCTGGCCGCGCTAGATCGCACAGATAGCGTAGGTATCATTGATAGCTTTTTCCCTAAGGCTGATTTCTTTGTAGAGTTTGAGCGATTCGATCGCCATGTTGAGAAACTAAGGAGAAACGGTACTCATATCGATTACACTACTGTATGTACACCTAATTATCTCCACGATGCGCACATTCGATTTGGACTGCGAAACAAATCTGACGTGATCTGCGAGAAGCCACTTGTGCTTAATCCATGGAATATCGATGCCCTGAAAGATATCGAGGAGGAGACTGGCCAGAAAGTCTACAATATCCTTCAACTGAGACTTCATGAAAGCATCATTGCCCTTAAAAAGAAGGTAGACGAAGGTCCAAAGGATAAGATCTATGATGTTGACCTTACCTACATTACCTCCCGAGGACATTGGTACTACACTTCCTGGAAGGGCGATCTAAAAAAATCTGGCGGTATCGCCACAAATATTGGCGTTCACTTCTACGATATGCTGGGTTACATTTTTGGAGACCTGAAAGAGAATATCGTTCATGTTCACACGCATGATCGCGCTGCGGGTTATCTCGAGTTTGAAAGAGCTCGCGTAAGGTGGTTCCTGAGCATTAATGCTGATACTCTTCCTCAGGAAGTTAAAGATGAAGGGCTAACCACTTTCAGAAGTCTAACAATGGAAGGAGAAGAAGTAGAATTCTCAAAAGGCTTCACAGATCTTCATACCAGAAGTTATGAAGCGATCTTAAATGGAAATGGCTATGGACTGGATGAGGCTTATCCTTCAATCAATATTGTGCATGGAATTCGCCATGCTGAGCCAGTGGGACTCAAGGGAGAATATCACCCCTTTGCTGCTTTAGCGACGGAAAAACATCCTTTTTCCATTAAGCCGAAATCTAATTAGAGATGTGCGGGATCGCAGGATTCGTCCTTAAAAACTGCGACAACTCAAAAGAGCTGATTGATGGAATGACATCGGCTCTATCACACAGAGGCCCTGATGCACAGGGAACTTATCTGGATGGAGATCTGGCTTTTGGCCATCGACGATTAAGTATTCTTGACCTTAGAGATTCTGCCAATCAGCCCATGCATTCTGAGGATGGGCGATATACAATGGTCTTCAATGGCGAGGTCTACAATTTCCAGGAAATTGCCACTGAGCTCGGTTCTGAAATGCAAACCACTGGCGACTCAGAAGTGATCCTGAAAGCATTTCAGAAATGGGGTCCGGATTGTCTCCAAAGGTTCAATGGGATGTTTTCATTGGCTATTTGGGACAGAGAAGAACAGTCGTTATTCATTGCTCGTGATAGAATTGGAATTAAACCATTGTATGTCTACCAGCAAGATGGCGAAATAGCCTTCGCTTCAGAGTTAAAAAGTTTTGGTGCTTGCGCACCGATTAAAGAAAAGCTGAGCATTGATCACGAAGCCATCTATCACTATCTCTATCTGAGCTTTATTCCTGCTCCATATTCTGCTTATAAGCAGATCAGAAAATTCCCCAAAGGCTCATACGGCATCTTTAAGAATGGGGAATTAAGTATTCAAAGCTATTGGAATCTCGAAGATCAAATTGATGGGAAACTCATAAGCGATGAGAGATCTGCGATCGAGCAGCTTGATGAAGCGCTTCAAAAATCTATCAGTTACAGAATGATCAGTGATGTTCCATTTGGAGCATTTCTTTCAGGTGGAACCGATAGCTCAACTGTTTGCGCGGTAGCTCAGGCATGCTCAGATAAGAATTTAAAAACCTTCTCCATCGGTTTTAAGGAGAGCAAGTTCAATGAAGCTCCTTTTGCCAAAGAGGTAGCCAAAGCAATTGGAACCGAGCATACTGAGTTCATGCTTTCTGAAATGGATGCGCTGGATATGTTTCCCCAGATCCTTGATACCTACGACGAGCCATTTGCAGATAGCTCTTCAATTCCTACAATGCTGGTTTCAAAGCTTGCAAGAAAGGATGTTACCGTTGTCCTTACCGGTGATGGGGGCGATGAGCTTTTCCATGGTTATGGATCATATAATTGGGCTCAGCGAATTCAAAATCCTCTTTTAAGAGCAGGGAGAAAACTGATCGGACCGGCAATGTCTTTAGCCGGTGAGCGATTTGAACGGGCCGGAAAGCTGATCAACTACTCAGATAAAAATAGGCTCAAGAGCCACATCTTCTCTCAGGAACAATACGCTTTTACTGATAAGGAGCTTTCTGAGATGTGGAATGGAAGGGGTGAAATTAAATTGGATGAGCTTGTAAAGTCCTCCAAAAGAGACTTGAGTCCTGTAGAAGAACAGGCCCTTTTTGATCTCCGATATTATATGCCTGATGATTTATTGGTCAAAGTAGATAGAGCCAGCATGCTTACTGCCCTGGAAGCAAGAGTGCCAATTTTGGACCACCATGTGGTAAGCCTTGCATTGAATATCGATCCCAGTTTAAAGATCAAAAATGGCGATTCAAAGTGGGTCCTGAAGCAGGTGCTTTACAGGTATCTCCCGGAATCTCTTTTTGATCGCCCTAAATGGGGATTTGGAATGCCATTGGTAAACTGGCTCAAAGGCCCGCTATCAGGCTGGATCGACCTGTATCTATCCGATGAGATCGTGGAAGAAGCAGGTCTGGTGAACTTGCAATTTGTTAAAGCTCTGCGGACTTCTTTTTTTGAGGGTAAGACATATCTTTACCACCGCTTATGGCTGCTGATACTGCTACACAAGTGGTATAGCGAAACTAGTTTGGTAAAATGAGAATAACCCTCACCGGAGCAGCCGGATTCATCGGTTCACATACTTGCAAAAGACTTCTTGATCAGGGGCATGAGATTGTAGGAATAGACAATTACGATCCATTCTACGACCGCGGAATCAAGCAGAAGAATCTTGAGGCTCTAATTGAGCATCCCAACTTTACTTTCAAAGAGATCGACTTCCGCTTTGCGGATCAACTTCAGGAATTAGAGGGATCGGATATGCTGATCCATTTAGCTGCAAAAGCAGGTGTACTTCCTTCAAAGAAAGATCCATCTGGTTATGTAGAAACCAATATTGGAGGTACAATGAACTTGCTGGAGTGGATGCGCTCCCGCGATATGAAAAAGCTTCTTTTTGCAAGTTCATCATCCGTTTACGGAAACAATAAGAAGATCCCTTTCAATGAGGATGACTTTGTAGGAGAGCCTATCTCACCATACGCTTTCACCAAGAGGTCATGCGAGCTGATGAACCATAGCTATCATCACCTTTATGATTTTGATATCCTCAACCTAAGATTCTTTACAGTTTATGGTCCGGCCCAAAGACCGGATCTCGCAATACACAAGTTTGTGCGCCTTTTTGATGAGGGCAAAACAATTCAAATGTATGGCGATGGTACCACTGCCAGAGACTACACTTATGTTCAGGATACCGTTACAGGAATCGTCTCAGCAGTAAAATATCTTCAGGAACACGATAATGTTTTTGAGATCATCAATCTTGGAAATAATCAGCCTGTGAAACTGAAAATATTGATAGACAGTATCGCAGAAGCAATGAACATCACTCCAAAGATTGAACAGGTTCCCCCAAAATCTGGTGATGTAGATATTACCTTTGCCGACATTAGCAAGGCTAAAGAACTACTGAACTACAATCCCCAAACCAGTCTTCAGGAAGGTCTGAAGAATTTCTTAGAATGGTATGAGCACAACCGCTAAACCGCGTATCCTTTACATTGCCTACGACGGATTAACTGACAACCTGGGCCAATCACAGATTCTGGCTTACATAAAGCTTCTGGCTCAAAAAGGTCTTAGCTATACAGTTTTTAGTCATGAAAAGCCTGAGCTCTACGAAGCAAATAAGCAAACGGTTCTAGATGCGATTGAAGGACTTGATATCAAGTGGGTTCCAAATACCTATCATAAGTCTCCACCCGTGCTTTCTACTTATGGAGATGTGCAGAGAGGATGGAAAAACCTTCAGGAACTGGTAAAGACCGATGGAGTTTTTGACGTGGTCCATTGTCGCTCTTATATAGCTTCCATCTTAGGATTGCGCCTGAAACGGAAGTATGGAACCAAGTTCTACTTTGATATGCGTGGTTGGTTCGCAGATGAAAGGAAAGAGAGTGGCTTCTGGTCGGGCTTTCCCTACAATTTCGTCTACAACTACTTCAAAGATCTGGAGAAGACCTTCTTCAGAGAATGTGATTACGCCAATAGTCTGACTTTCGTAGGTCAAAGAGAGATCGAGAAACAAGGATTGAAATCACCTGACCTGGTAAGTGTGATCCCTACCTGTGTTGACCTCAATCTATTCAAAGAATATAATGACGCCCTCCGGGCGGATGTCCGTTCAGAGTTGAATATTAAAGAGGGAGCCAGAGTGCTCGTTTACTCCGGCACCATCGAAGGAAAGTATAGAGAAGAGTCGATCATGAATGTCTACAAGGCTCTTTTAAATATCGATCCTGACGCTTACTTCCTTCTTTTGACAACTACGCCGGAAGACTATGTCAGGAATTGTGTTGACGAATACGATCTGCCTCAGGATAAGGTGAGAATTACTTACTCGCAGTTTAAGAATGTGCACCGTTATCTGATCGCTTCAGATATTGGATTGATCATGTATGATAATGCCTTTTCCGTCATCGGGCGGAGCCCAACAAAACTGGGTGAATACTGGGCATGTGGCGTACCGGCAATTTCACATGGTGATTTTGGAGACCTTAGATTCCTGATGGAGAAGTATCCTGCAGGAGGAGCTCTCTTTGAGGATTTCAATGTTGAGTCCTATCAAAAAGCTCTTCAATCCTGTATTGATTCTAATCCTGCAAAAGAAACCTTGAGATCTTATGCTGAGGATTATTTTGATGTAGGGAAGGGCGCAGATAACTATAAGATTTACCTCGATAAAATGCTTAACGATGTCACAGGGTCTTAGCTGGAACTATGAAGAAGTAGGTTGCCCGGTTTGTGGTCAGGCAGCATATGAAAAGCTGGGTATTCGCGGAAACAGAGAGTACAGTGGAGCGGATCCAAAGGCTGAGCCCCATATGGTTACCAATGTAGCTCGATGCAAAAATTGTGGCTTCATCTACACCAATCCAATGATTCGTGGGGTAGAGCATCTTGAACTCGAGCATTACAGAAATGCAGAAGCATATCAGTCCAGCAGGATTGATGATGTTTCAGGGATGTTCAGGTCCAGGGTAGATGTACTGAAGAAAATCAAGCCAGCAGGAGATCTCTTAGATGTTGGTGCAGGCAAAGGGGAATTCCTCAGTGAGGCTATTAAGGCCGGATTTACTGGCGAAGGAGTTGAACCTTCAGGAGTTTTCTGTGAGTTTGCAAGGAAGAATTACGGCGTTACAATGCATCAGGGTCTGTTGGGACAAACAGATTCAGTGGATGGTAAAACCTATGATCTGATTTCATTACTCCATGTTCTTGAGCATGTGGATGACCCAAATTCTTTGATGGAGACCTTCAAGAATTACTTGAAAAAGGATGGGGTCTTATTTATCGAAGTCCCTAATACTGAGTCTACCTTCCTGAAGATCATCGATCGCTATTACAAGATGAAAGGTCTGAACTGGTCCAGCCGATTGTCGCCGCTTCATCCTCCATTTCATAAGTATGGATACAATCCCAGGAGCTTGAGGTACATATTGGAGAGTCATGGCTTTGAGGTATTAAAAATGTGGACGCTCAGCGGCAAAGACAGAGGCTTTGAAAAGAAGAAAGGTGTCGCCGGATTGGAAGTTGGACTAAGAGATCTGGCAACGAATATGATCGATATGTGGGGTAACCGTGAACTTCTATGCGCAGTTGCGCGTCAAAAGCAGTAGCATGGCTAAGAAGAAAAGGATACTTGTTTTAAGCCCATCCCCCGAAGGGGTAAATCCCGGACAGAGACTGAAGTACGAGCAGTATTATGACTACCTGCGTGAGAACGGGTATGAGCTCACTCTTTCCTCTTTCCAGACCATGCGATTCTGGAACATCATTTACAAGCCCGGTAGGTTTTTCGAGAAGGTCTTTTGGACACTTTGGGGCTATACAAAGAGATTGTACGATATCATGCGTGCTCCATTCTATGATGGGGTTTACATGTTCTTATGGGTGACTCCATTTGGGACTCCACTATACGAATGGCTGCTTCACAAAATGAATAGCAAGATCATTTTTGATCTTGACGATATGGTTTTTCTCGGCCATAAGAGTGAGGCAAATGCCCTGATTGCACCTTTGAAGGGCAAATCAAAAATGCTCTACATGATGAAAGTGTCGAAGCATGTGATCATTTGCACGCCCAAGCTTGAAGAGATCGCCAGGCAGTATAATGATCGTGTAACCGATATCTCCAGCACCTTTGACACCGACCGTTTTATCCCAGTCAAGGAGTATAAGAATAATGGTAGGATCACCATTGGCTGGACCGGTAGTCACAGTACGCTTAAGTATTTGCACCTCCTCGACGATGTAATTCAGGAAGTGGCAAAGCAGCGAGATATCAAGTTGCGGGTAATTGCAGATAAAGAATTTGAACTGGATGGGGTTGATGTAGAATACATTCCATGGACCAGCGAGAATGAAGTAGCAGACCTGCATGCCATTGACATTGGGCTCTATCCACTACCTATCGAGGATTGGGTACTTGGGAAGAGCGGCTGTAAGACCATAACCTATATGTCCATTGCTATTCCATCCGTATCGACGGGCTATGGTACCATCTTCAGAGTAGTTGAAGATGAGAAGGAAGGACTGCTTGTGGTAGAGAAGGAAGAATGGGTTGAAGCCATAATTCGCCTGATTGATGATGTCGAGCTGAGAGAGCGAATTGGAAAAGCAGGCCGGGAAAAGGTTCTCAATAATTTTTCTGTCTACGCTAATAGAGATAAGTACCTCTCCATCTATCGCGAAGTCTACGGAGCATAACAAAGCCTGCCTTTAATGTTTTATTAAGTTTTGGGATGTCATTTTATTCTATTTTAGCCGCCTGAAACCCCTATGAGTATGAGATCTGAAAGAGTTTTGATTACAGGCTGCGGTGGAATGTTAGGAAGAGCGGCCTATGAGATCTTTTCTTCTAAGTATGAAACTGTAAAAGCCACTGATATCGATCTGAATCAGGATTGGCTTTCCTATTTAGATGTTCGCAAGCTGGATGAGTGTATTGCTGTGTTTGAGGACTTCAAACCCGACCTTGTTTTGCACCTTGCTGCTCATACAGACCTAGAGTACTGTGAGCAGAATGAGGAGGATTCCTGGTTAACAAATGCCCTGGGGACTGAGAATATCGCTTTACTTGCTGAGAAGCACGGCTGTGAGATGGTTTATATCTCTACCGCTGGGATCTTTGGTGGTGAGCAGGAGTACTTTACAGACTTTGACGCCCCAAATCCTTTGAGCCATTATGCCAAAGGAAAGTATTACGGGGAGCTATTTGTGTTGAATAGAGTTTCTAAATCTTATGTTTTCCGTCCGGGATGGATGATGGGTGGCGGTCCTGATAAGGATAAGAAGTTTGTAAACAAGATCTTCAAGCAGATCACGGCTGGTCAGAAAGAGCTTTTTGTTGTTGACGATAAACTGGGAACTCCGACCTATACCTACGATTTTGCCGGTTCTATATCAAAGGTGATTGAAACCGGTTTCTACGGATTATACAATCAGGTTTGTGGAGGTTCATGCAGCCGATATGATGTCGCTGTTGAGTTTGTAAAACTCCTGGGCCTTGATGACGAGATCAAAGTGACCAAGGTTGATTCAGATTATTTCAAGAACGACTATTTCGCGCCAAGACCTTATTCTGAAAAACTCATCAACCTAAAGCTTGATGCTCGTGGAATTAACCACATGCGCGATTGGAAAGTATGTCTTGAGGAGTATGCTGAGGTATACAAAGAGTATCTGGTAGAACACGGAATTCAGGCCTAGCCAGGCTGGATTCTTCCTTTCTTTATTTCCCATAAGTAAGCCAATACCATTGCATAGAATGGTAAGCAGGGGATCTTATATCTAACCAGTGCTCCGAAATTGTAGGAGGTGAAACCCACTCCAAATGCAAAGATCAAAGCAAAGATCAGGGCGAACACGATGTATGGGTTTGACCATATGTGCGCGAAGGCTTTAAAGGGCCGGAGAAGAATCAGAATTATAGTGAAATAGAGAAAGAGGTTTGATTCCAGGAATGCAAGAAAGAGTACTGGGTTTCCAGCTTCCCAGAGATAGGGTCTGAAAAGAGTAACATTAACAGCCTGAGGGAATTTTGAAGCTAATCCTGCTGGAGTAAATGAAACATCCCCAAGAGAATAATGCGAACCCTCATCGATCTTCTCCTCAACCACAGTATGCCAGCGCTGCATGTCTGTGGCCTTAGTTTCGATATTTTCAATCGAGAATTTCTGAAACTGATTTGCTAAAACCTGGAGAGTGACCGAGCCCAGGCCAAGTGATATGGCTATAACTACTGGCATAAGTACCCATCTGAATGCCGCACTCTTGATTCTATACTGGAATCTTAGGAATAGGAGAAAGAAAATTGATGGCATAAGTACCATCAGGATATAGCTTTTGATTACTCCAATTAGCCAAATAGAAACAATAAGAATAAACCACCTAAGGGGGGTCGTTCGTCCCTTTTCGACCAGATCATGGGCTATTGCAAAGACCCAACACAAACATGAATAGGTTATAGTATCCTTAAATATTCCTGATCCCCAAAAGAAAGTTGAGGGCACAAACAGCGCTGCTACAGCAATTGCTGTTCCTCCTTTTGGAAAGATCTTATGCCAGGCAACGAACATGGCCCAAACACCCAGGTAAGAAATACAGGCAAAGATTACAGCGATGGCGAAGTAACTTCCTAAAGAGAACAGATAAAAGATCGAGGCAATTTTGGGCACAATTACGGAGCTTTGATCTCTTGATACGATGGCATCAAGATGCACCTGAACATATGGATCCATAGATTCAGCCCCACTGAACATCACCTCAATGTACGTTCCAATATCATCGAGAAACAGGTCGGCGAGATAAGATGCCCGCTTATAATAGAAAACCGTATCTCCTGATTCGTAATAGTAGAAGTAAATGACTCCAGTTGCCAGGGCTCCTATAAGCTTGACCTGCAGACCTCTAACAAAGTACTTTTTCAGAAATGGATCATTGATTCCATTTTGAATACCCTTTGCAAAGAAGTTTGCAAAAACGGCTAAGATGATCCCAAAAAGCAGGTCGAAAATTCCCACAGTCCAAATATCCTTAAATAAGCTTGTTCAAGGTGAATTAGATGCTCATTATTTAATTCCCCCAGACTATTGAAACTAGAAGGATTGCATTGGGTTTATAGGTCATTCCTTCTATTTTTGACCTCAAGTAAATCAACCCCTGCTTTTGGACTCTCAGAATAATCAGGCGAAGGAATTCTTTAACGATATCGCCGATACCTACAAAGACAAGTACAAGAATTACAATAAGTTCCACCATTACTTTTTCAATGAGAGGCTTAGAAAAGCATCTGAGGGATTCGATTTCCGAAATGCCACCATTCTGGATATTGGAACTGGTACCGGGGACCTTTACGACCATCTTAAGTCAATAGATCTAAGCATAAATTTTTACGGCTCTGATATCGCTGAGAAGATGATTGCGGAAAGCAATATTCCAAAGGAAAATCAATTCGTGGGTAAGATCACTGAAATCGACCTGCCAAGGTCCGACTTTGATTATATCTATATGCTTGGGGTTACGACTTATCTTCCGGAGGATGAAATGGTTGAGACATTGAAGACCATTGAGGCAAATCTTGCTCAGAATGGAAAGGCAATTTTGACTTTTACCAATTCAAACTCTTTCGACAATTTCAATCGAACTCTATTAAAGCTTCCAGTGAAACTGATGAAGTCAAAGAGGTCTGTTCTTGGTCAGGGGTTTAAGATCTATAAGTATAGTGTTTCGTCTGCAAAGGAGCTTGTAAATCCTTGGTTCAATGTGCAAGAGGTTAGGTATTTGAATCATACAGTTTTCCCCTGGAACCTGATTCTTAAGTCGGCAAGTGTTTCTTTGGCTAATCAGATAGATAAAATGGATGAGGGTCCTTTGCTTAGATCTTTATCTTCTGACTTTATGCTAGTCCTGTCTAAAAAGTAGAAATGCCCAGAGTTCTAAGAATCATAAATCGATTAAATCTGGGTGGACCTACATTCAATGCTTCCTATCTCAGTCGTTACCTACCGGATCAGTATGAGACGCTCTTGGTTGCCGGGATGAAAGATGCCACAGAAGCCAGCTCTGATTTTATTCCCTTAAGCATGGGCCTGGAACCGCATTATGTAAAGCATATGCACCGGGAGATTAATCCTTTGAAAGACAGGAAGGCGTATAAGGAAATGAAGGGGATCATCAAGGACTTTAGGCCTGACATTGTTCATACCCACGCCGCAAAAGCTGGAGCATTAGGAAGGTTAGCAGCTGCAAATTGCAAAGTTCCGGTAATCGTACACACATTCCATGGTCATGTGTTTCATTCCTATTTCAATCCAGTCAAGACAAGGGCATTTGTGAAGATTGAGCAATATCTGGCCTCGAAAAGCTCCAAAATCATAGCTATTTCAAATAAGCAGAAGAAAGAGATCGGAGAGGATTTCGGAGTTGCGCCCTTAGATAAGATCGAAGTTATTCCCCTCGGTTTTGACCTTAGTCGCTTTCAGGAGAATATTGATCTGAAGAGAAAGAAATTCAGAGAGGAATGGGGAATTGAGGATGAAGAGGTTGCAATTGGGATCATTGGAAGGCTCGTTCCAATAAAGAACCACCAGTTCTTTCTGGAAGCAATTCAAAGCTTGAGTGAAAAGACCAATATCCCATTTAAGGCATTCATCATTGGAGATGGAGAAGATAGAGCTGTCATAGAGAACAAGGCTCGTGAACTGGGATTGATTGATTCAGAGAAGATAATTTTCACCTCCTGGATAAAGGATGTTGATGAAGCAAATGCCGGGATGGATATTATTGCTTTGACAAGTTTTAATGAGGGCACCCCTGTTTCATTGATTGAAGCACAAGCAGCCAATAAGCCTATTGTATCGACAAATGTTGGTGGGATTCAGGATATAATACTTGAAAATGATACTGGCTTTCTTAGCGAGCTAAACGAACAAGAAAAATTCGTTTCGGATCTTCAAAAATTGGTTGAAGATGCCGACCTGAGGAAAAGAATGGGGCAACAGGGATTTGACCATGTAAAAGAGAAGTTTAGCTACCAAAGATTGGTCAATGATATGGATAGACTTTATACAAAGCTTCTTAAGGGAGATACTTAAGAGGTGTTAGGTCTAATTTATTAGTTTTGTCAAACATCAAAAGAGTGCAATTGAAGTCTTATCACATCCGCTATTTTCTACTTCTGGTAGGACTTGCCTTTTTCCTTAATTCATGTAAACTTTTCTATCCTAACAGGATGTTCAAGCAGAAGGATTACCAATCTTTCGCTTTAGACCAACCACCTCCTGATGAATATATCATTCAACCAGGAGATGAGCTTTCTTTGAGAGTTTTCTCAAGATCAGGATTTGATCTTGTAGATGTAGTTGGGAGGTCCAATCAGGGAGGAGCAATGAGACAGGGCAATAATCAATCCTTAGGATTTCCATATTATGTTGATGTCGATGGTTATGTAGATCTTCCATTACTAGGAATGTACTATGTGGAGGGCTTTACTCAGGCTCAATTGGAAGAGCAACTGGAATCAGAATTCTCTTCTCAATTCAATGATCCTTTTGTTATGCTCAGGGTCTCAAACAGAAGGGCTTTTGTTTATTTGGGATCAAGTGCAAAAGTGGTCAGGCTAAATAACGCCCCGACCAATCTACTTGAGGTGATTGCATCTGCAGGAGGATTGGGTAGGGATCTTAAGGCATATAAGATCAAAATCATCAGAGGGGATCTAAGCAATCCTCAGATTATTAAGGTAGACCTTTCAACAATTGCAGGTCTAAGAGATGCAGATTTACTTATACAAACAAATGATGTGGTCTATGTAGAGGAGAGATATAAGGTTGTCTCTACTCTTCTAAAAGAACTTACTCCACTTATCGGACTACTTACTCTTACACTTACCACTATTGCACTTATAAAGAACTAGAGACTTAGGAACGTGAGTCAACCCCAAACAGATAATAATACTCAACAGGAAACCAAGGAAGAAGTAAGATCCACGGTTGTCCAGGATTTCAATCTCGGACTATTAATCTTTGTCTTTAAGGAGAACTGGATCTGGTTGGTTGTTCTAATTGCTGTCTCTTTTTCTTTTGCTCATATCTATCTGAGATACACACCAGATACCTATCAATCTTCTGCAGAAATAATGCTTACTACCAAGGCTGAACAGCAGATTCTTGGGGTTGGAGACATTCTGGCAGATAATCAGTTGGAGATAAATAGAGAGATGCAATTGATCAAGTCATCTCTAATTCTTTCAAGGCTTATAGATAAGCTTCCTTTGAGTGTTTCCTATTTCTCTCAAGGGAGATCAAAGTTTGTTACAACTGACCTCTATAGAAAGTCTCCAGTCACTGTCATTCCAGGAGATATTGCAAATCCGGCTTTTTCAATTCCAATTACTGTTGAGATTCTTAATGATAAAGAGTATTTGCTGAGTTATGAATTGAATAATGATAATATCGGTCTTACCAAAGAATTTGGTGACCAGTATTCTACTCCTCATTTCACAGTAACTATTGTAAAGGAGGAAGATTTTTTTGATGAGTATAATGGCCAATCAATTTTCTTCAAGTTTAACTCCGATGACCAGATCGTGAATGATCTATCTAAGAGAATTGAAGTCACACCCATAAACAAGGTGACCAGGTCATTTAACATTTTATATACAGATCAAACTCCTCAAAAAGCACTTGATATTACAGCAGAACTTACTGAAGAGTTTATCCTTTATGACAAGGAGACCAAGGCTCAAAATATTGACCAAATCTTAGGATTCTTAAATATTCAAATTGACACCTTCTCCAAAGGTTATAATATCTATCAGGATTCTATCACAGATTTTCAGACCAGACTGGGGTATATGGGTCCTGATCAAAGGATGAGCAATCTAGTAAGTGATATGAGATCACTTGAAGGAGGGATTACAAAACTTGAGTTGGAGAAAAGTATGCTAAACTGGTTGTTAAATTATACCAGAACAACAACAGACCTTCAACCGGTAATGGTTTTTGATGAAGCCAATGTCTTTAATAATTTTTCAAAGCAGGTATCTGAGATAAACAGACTTGAAACTGAGATTGCCACTCTTAAACTCGACGTTTCTAACAATTACCCAGAGTTAAAGCTGTCAGAGGACCTGCTTTCAAAAGCGAGGCAGAACCTGGAGTTGTCTATTGAGAATGCCTTGATAGCCAATGATTCATCAAAAAATCAGGCTCTCTCAAATCTTCAGGAGATCATGCAGAATCTCAACGTGATGCCTGAAGAACAAAAAGATTATAGCCGAATAGATCGGCAAAAGGGATTTCAGGAAGAGTTCTATGTTGACCTGATCGGGAAAAGAACTAGCTATCAAATTGCCAAAGCGGGAATTGTAGAGGATTATGTAATTCTTACTAATCCCAAATTACCGAGATCACCAATTGCCCCAAACAAGTTCCTTATTAGATTAGCCAGTATAGGTGTCGGGATTTTTCTTGGGATTCTATTGATTGCTATTAGATACCTACTTCACCAAAGTATTATCTCAGTACAGGATATTGCGAATAGAACATCCGCCGCAATCCTCGGTATCATCCCGCGACATAAAGAGAAGCTGGAAAGATCAGCGATCGTAGTTACTCAGAATCCAAAGTCTACGATCTCTGAGTCATTTAGATCGATCAGAACTAACCTTAAGTTCTTATCAAGTGATGATGGAACTAAAGTGCTTACAGTTACCTCTACTATTCCTGGTGAAGGGAAAACATTCGTTGCGCTAAATCTAGGGGCTATCTTAAGCCTTTTGCAGAAAAAAGTGATAATGATCGATTGCGATCTTAGAAAGCCTCGTTTGGATAAGATCTTTAAGATCGATTCACATAAAGGAGTTTCTACGATTCTTAGCGGTCAAAGTGATTGGAAGGATTGCATCTATGAAAGTGGAGAAGAGTTTCTGGATTTCATTCCTTCAGGACCTGTTCCACCAAACCCTTCAGAGCTTATCATGAGGCCAGAGATGCAGCAAATGGTTGATGAGCTGAAGGAGCACTACGATTATATAATAATTGATACACCTCCTGTTGGTCTTGTTACCGATGCTATCGATTTGATGCACAAAGCCGACATTCCTATCTACATAACACGTGCTGATTATTCCCAGAGATCATTCGTTGAGAATATCAATAAGATCATTTATGATAATGATGTAAAGAATATCTCTGTAGTTCTGAATGACTTTGGATCAGGAGCCTCAGGATATGCCTACGGTTATGGTTATAGCTATGGTTACGGTTACGGTTACGGTTATGGCTATGGCTACGGATATGGTTACGGCTACGGATATGGCGGCTACGGATATGGCCAGGGTTACTATAGTGATGATGATGAAGTGAGACCGGGATTCTTTAAACGATTATTCCGACGAAAGAAGTAGTCATGCTTGCCCTCTCAGATTATCTATACCCCTTTTACACCGTAGTACTGTTGATGTCAGTGCTCTTTTCGGTTTTGATTAATCGATTGATGCTGAAGTTCTCCACTAATCTGGGTGTTAGAAATAAGGATAATATACAACAGGTGAGATGGTCATCAACCTCAAAACCCGCTCTAGGAGGAATCTCCTTTTTTATCATTTTTCTTATTTCAATCAGCCTTTTAGGAGCTATCCCAACAGAGAATTCAGACGTTTTTGATCAAAGGGTACTTGGTATTGTAACAGCCTGTATTCTTGGATTCCTTTTGGGTCTGGCAGACGATGCATATAACACTAATCCTCTTGTGAAATTTATTGGTCAGCTTACCTGTGCATTCATTTTGATCACAACAGGAGTGTCAATTGAATTAACAGGTATCGCCTCTGTGGACTTCATTTTTACAACGGTTTGGGTTATTGGGCTAATGAACTCGATAAACATGTTGGACAACATGGATGCCATTACCACCACAACATCCATTTTCATCATTCTTGGAGCCATAGTTATTCTTGCTGTTTCAGGTCAGTATAACAGCATGTATATGGTTCTGCTGTTAGGAGTACTTGGTGCCTTGATCGGCTTTCTATTCTTCAACTGGAACCCATCAAGCATGTATATGGGTGATACCGGAAGTCAGTTTCTGGGAGTATATCTGGCAGCTATTTCCATTATTTTCATGTGGAATGGCTTTAAACTGCAGAATGCGGAAATACTTCAGGTAAAGCAATTCGTTATTCCTGCTTTGCTATTCATTGTTCCTTTAATCGACACAACGACAGTTACCTTTAGAAGACTAATGAGGAAACAATCCCCATTCGTAGGAGGCAAGGATCATATAACTCATCAATTAGCAATTCTTGGTCTTTCTGATCGTGGGGTGGCAATAGCTTTAAGTTCCGTTTCTGCTTTTTCAGTTGTAATAGTAGGATTGCTGGTAAGCGGAACTATAGAGTGGACCTATCAGGTCACATTTGCCTGTGTAATTTATTTCTTCGCCATGCTTGCTTTCATGCAAGTATTATACAATCGAGCTCAGGCAAAGCTCAAAGCCCGGGAAGCTGATAATCAGGGATCGTGAATTTATTAGCAGTCTTTATTGGAGGTGGATTAGGTAGCGTTTGTCGATACCTTCTTACCATTGCATATCCACTTCAGCCAAATAGCTTCCCCTTTGCAACATTCTTTGCAAACCTGATCAGCTGTTTTGTTCTAGGCATAGCATTTTACTTCTTCCTAAATAAAGCTGAGGTAAATGAGCCTTTTAAATTGCTTTTAACGGTAGGATTCTGTGGCGGTTTTTCCACCTTTTCAACCTTCAGTCTGGAGAACCTTCAATTGTATGAGAATGGCAATTATCAAATGCTCATTCTGAATATTGTTCTAAGTATTCTATTAGGAGTAGCCTTATGCTGGCTGGGAGTTAAAACAGGAAAGCTTGCTTTTGGCGCTTAGTCCTGTATCGCAGCGATACACTTTAGCTCAATTGCTATCGGCGTAGGTAGCGCATTGATCTCCATGGTTGTACGACAAGGTTGATTATCCTTAAAGTATTCAGCGTACAAGCGGTTAAAAGTTTGGAAGTCGCGCTTCATATCTACTAGAAAGACAGTCACGTCAACAAGGTCTTCCCATTTGGAACCACTAGCTTCTAATATTGATCTCACATTATTGAAGACCGAGTGCACCTGAGCTTCGAAATCGAACTCTTTGAAATTGCCATTGTGATCTAATTCCAGGCCTGGGACTCCGCTGTCATTTGCACCTGATCCTGCAATTCTTGGGCCTACGCCACTTAAAAAAAGAAGGTTTCCAACTCGTCTCGCATGCGGGTATGAGCCCACTGCCTTTGGTGCTTTATCTGTAGAGATTCTATCGCTCATGTCAATTTTTTTTAGTGCTTCGCACCGATTAGTGATACTTTATGCATACGTTCTTTGGCTCCGTAAAAAAGCGCAGGGCTTCCCATCCTCCTTCACGTCCAACTCCTGATTGCTTTACACCACCAAATGGAGTTCTAAGATCGCGCAGCAACCAGCAATTGATCCATACAATACCTGATTGAAGATTCTCAGCTACTCGATGCGCTCTGTTCAGATCCTGAGTCCACACCGTTGCAGATAATCCATAAGGAGTGCTATTTGCCATTTCAAGGGCTTCCTCTTCTGTCTCAAAAGGCATAAGAGTTACAACCGGACCAAAGATCTCTTCCTGATTTGTTCGGCAGGTATGAGCCAGCCCCTCAATGATTGTAGGTCTTAGGAAAAATCCATTCTCACATCTGCCCCCGGGATTCACTTTCTCTCCTCCGGTTAATACTGTTCCCCCTTCCTCCTTTGCAAGTTGAATGTAACTGTAAACCTTTTCCATATGATCCCTGGAAACGATAGCACCTATATTGGTGTCTCCCTCGTTTGGATCTCCAACTTTTGCCTTGGAGGTTTTCTCTACCAGGGCATCTCTAAACTTCTCATAGATTCCTTTCTGGATCAGGATCCTACTTCCGCATAAGCAGATCTGACCCTGATTTGCAAATGAAGATCGCAGGGTTGTAGCAAGAGCTTCTTCAAAATTGCAATCATCAAAAATGATGTTGGGGTTCTTGCCTCCAAGTTCAAGTGATAACTTCTTGAACATAGGAGCTGCCGTTCTTGCAAGATGTTCTCCAGTCTTGGTTCCTCCGGTAAAAGAGATCGCTTTAATATCGGGGTGTTCCACTATGGCCTGGCCGGCCGATGGACCAAGGCCATGAACGATATTCAACACTCCGGGAGGCATTCCTGCTTCAATGCAGATCTCGCTTAGGAGATATGCAGTCATTGGAGTTACTTCTGATGGTTTTGCAACAACTGTGTTTCCTGCTGCAATTGCAGGAGCTATTTTCCAGGTAAACAGATAAAGAGGGAGATTCCATGGTGAAATACATCCCACTACTCCTATCGGTCTTCTCAGAGTGTAGTTGATCGCTGTTGCTTCCATGAAATGCGACTCCGAAGCAAAATGCATAATGGAAGTAGCAAAGAATCTGAAATTACTCGATGCTCTAGGGATGTCAATTGCTGTGGCCAGCTTAACAGGTTTCCCATTGTCCTTCGACTCAGCTGCGGCAAGGGTAGAAAGCTTTGCTTCAATTAGATCTGCAACCTTTGTCATGATGCGAGATCTTTCAGCTGCCGGTGTATTAGACCATTTAGGAAAAGCAGCTTTCGCAGCTTCGTAAGCCTTCTGAATATCCTCTGATTGAGAATCAGGGATCTCGGAGTAGACCTCTCCGGTAGCAGGCTCAACATTAGGAAGGTATTGTCCACCTAAAGGAGCGATAAGCTCACCGTTTATGTAATTCTTCAATTGCATTCTAAGCCGATTTCTTTGGCCACGGAATTAAGTTAGAAGTTCTGTCGAGATACTCCTGATAACCAGGTCGACGCTCAAGACTTCTTTTGTCTAACATTGGAATTGAGGCAAAGATGAACATCACTGTAATGGCAAATGCTCCGATGGCTGTCCACCAGTATGCTGGATTAGCAGCAATAGCGAATATTACCAGACCCCACCAGAACATGATCTCCCCAAAGTAATTTGGATGAGCTGAGTATGCCCAAAGGCCTTTATCCATAATGTCGCCTTTCTTTTTTGTTTTGGCAAAGTCTCTCATTTGCTCATCGGAAACAAGCTCAATGGTTACAGCTCCAAAAGTTACGATTGCAGCTAGAATATCTAAAGCTCCAAATGAATTTACCGCATCAAGCATGGCTGGGTACATAGGAAGACATCCAAGGTATACCATAACTGTAGGGAATAAATGAACCCCACTTAAGCTCACCAGCCAATAGGTTTTAGGGAACTGGGTTCTAAAATCCGCGTAGCGCCAATCTTCATGAACCAGACCTGGCCAACCTCTAAGGAAGTTATAGGTAAGACGTATTCCATAATACCAGGACAAGCCAATAACAAGCCAGGATCTAATATCAACTTCTCCGGTAGTTTCATAGGCTACAAAGCCAAGGTAAGCGGCAATAACCATTGGTTTAACACTCCAATATGGATCATACATGGAGCTGTTATTTACGGCAACACTAAATCCAAAGATCACAAAGGTTGCGGCGATGTCGGCAATTGCAATAACCCAGAATGGATGCATTTCTGCAGGAAGTTGTTTCCCAACAATGATCGCTACAGAAATCGCAGTAAGGTAGGCGAGGGTCTGAGTAAGTACTCCTCTGGTTTTAACACTATTCATGCAGCCAAAATAGCCAAATTTTGACCTTTGACTTTCAGCTGAACAGATTTAGAAAAGCACTGTCGTGCGTTGTTTAAAATGCTAATTATCTGCTTCGAAGTTTTGCGAGTAGTCTTAGTATTTCGAGGTATAGCCAAATCAGGGTAACCATCAGGCCGAAGGCCGCATACCACTCCATGTATTTTGGGGCTCCTGAGGCAGATCCTTTCTCGAAAAAATCAAAATCTAAGAGAAGATTGAAGGATGCGATTCCAACTACAACTACTGAGAAACCAATTCCAATCCAGCCATTGCTATGGATATATGGTATTGAGATCCCAAACAATCCAAGAACTAAAGTGATGATATAAACCAGAGCAATTGCTCCGGTAGCCATTATGATCCCCGCCCGAAGACCCGCTGTCACTTTAATTATTCTTGACTTATACAGGAACAACATTAAGAACAAAACACCCAGGGTTAACATAACAGCCTGCATTACTATTCCGGGGAACATACTATTAAATAAGAAAGAGATCGCCCCCAGAAACAATCCTTCGAATACCGCATAAAGTGGAGCTGAAATATTTGAGTATTGGGGTTTCCAAATGGTGAACATTGCAGTTGCAAAACCTAAAATTGCCATTACCATAAGCAGGCCAGAGAAAGTATATGCATAAGTCCAACTTATCATAGCACCACCAAGAACAATGAATGAGAGAATTATGGTCTTGTTTACACAGCCCTCAACCGTCACTACATCTCCTGCGATCTGTTCCTGTTTGATAAAAGTTTTTTCGTCTAGTACGGGGTTAGCCATTTTCTTAAGTTTTGATTAAAGATAAGTGTCGATGTGAAAAATCTAAATATGTTTTAGGGCTTTCAAAGCCTGTGGTTTTTTTCGTATCCTAGACATTAAAATAAAGATTAATGGATAAGTATATAGAAATGATCAAGGAGGGAGCAGCCTTATATGCTCCAAAAGTGGTAATCGCGATATTGATCCTGGTAGTTGGATTCTGGGTGATCAAAAGAATCGCTAAGTATGCCGATAAAGGAATGGCAGCCAGAGGAGTGGAAATTTCCCTTAGGAAGTTCTTAGATAGCCTCATTAATATTGGTCTTAAGCTATTACTCATTATTACAGCTGCAGGGGTTTTAGGTTTTCAAACAACATCATTTGTAGCAATCCTGGGTGCAGCTTCTCTTGCTGTTGGTTTAGCTCTTCAGGGTAGTTTGAGCAATTTTGCCGGAGGAGTTTTGATCTTAATATTCAAACCATACAAGGTTGGAGATCTTATAGATGCTCAGGGGCAGTTTGGTGAGGTCAAGGAGATACAGATATTCAATACGATCATCTTAACACCTACACTTAAGACTGTGATCATTCCAAATGGATTAATCAGCAATGGTGTGATCACTAATGTGAGTGCAAAGGGAGAATTGAGAGTTGATCTAAGTATTGGAATTTCATACGATTCTGATATTCAGAAGGCTAAGGATATCTGCATGGAGGTGATGAAAAACCATGCTGCAGTTTTAGAATCACCTGCTCCTGAGGTACATGTAGAAACGCTTGCAGACAGTTCTGTAAATCTGGCCGTAAGGCCATATGCTACGCCTGCAAATTACTGGCATGCATACTTTGGAATAACGGAAGAGTGCAAGATCGCACTAGATAAGGCGGGGGTTGAAATTCCATTCCCTCAGAGAGATCTGAATATTAAAAGTCCACTTGGGAAGATGACAGATCTCCTTAAGTAATTGAAACAAAAAACCCCGACCAATTGGACGGGGTTTTCTATTTTATCTCAGATGAGAATTAGTCAGCAAGACTAACTCTGCTGAAAGAATTAACGGTTAGTCCGTTATGTGATTCGTTCAATGCCTGAGCAACAGTTTTCTTAGCATCCTTTACGAAAGGTTGGTTAAGAAGCGTGTTCTCTTTCAAGAACTTGTTCACTGATCCTTCAGCGATCTTGTCTACGATATTTTCAGGTTTACCTTCAGCAAGAGCTTTTTCTCTTCCGATTGCCATTTCGCGATCGATAGTCTCTTGAGGAACCTGATCTTTATCAACTGCTACCGGATTCATTGCAGCTACTTGCATAGCAACATCTCTTCCGATCTCATTAACACCGTTCTCAACTGCAGCGTTTACTTCAACAAGAACACCGATTCTATATCCAGCGTGGATATAAGGTACGATGCCTGCTCCTGTAATGTACTCGTATTTAGAAAGGCTAACGTTTTCACCGATTGCAGCGATTTTCTCAGCCATGATATCCTTAATAACTGTACCGTCAAGTTCAGCTTCCATAAGGCTATCAAGATCTTTGATATCATTTGCAAGAGCCATGTCAGCAACAGACTGGGCGAAATCGATGAATTCCTGGTTCTTCGCAACGAAGTCAGTTTCGCAGCTTAGACGAAGGATAATTCCTTTGGTAGCATCCTCGTTAGTTTGAGCGATAACAACACCTTCATTGGCGTCGCGACCAGCACGTAGCTCAGCTACCTTTGCTCCTTTCTTTCGAAGAAGGTCGATAGCAGCTTCGAGATCCCCATTTGTTTCGGTTAGGGCTTTTTTACAGTCCATCAAACCTGCACCAGTTTTTTTGCGCAGCTCATTGACTTCTTTAGCACTAATAGCCATGATTAATTCCTTATTTGGTTTTTAAATGAATTGTCAAATTAAAAAAATTGGGAAGCCGAAATCGACGTTCCCAATTTGATTACAGTTTAATAAGAATTAGGTCTTCTTATTTTTTTGTTTTGCGAACGACTTTCTTCGACGTCTCTTCTGTTGATTCAGCTTTTGCTTCTTCAGTAGTTTCTGCAACTACTTCTTCAACTGCTTCCTCAGCAGCCACTTCCTGATCATCTTTTTCAGCCTGATCTTTCTGTGCCTGACGCTCTTCCAATCCTTCTCTGATCGCACCTACCAGGTAGTTAGTGATCAAAGCGATTGACTTGGTCGCATCATCGTTAGCCGGGATAGCGAAGTCAACCAATGTTGGATCGGAGTTGGTATCAACCATTCCGAAGGTGTTAATGTTCAATTTCTTAGCTTCTTTAAGCGCGATGTGTTCGTGCATGATGTCTACCATGAAGATAGCAGCTGGAAGGCGGTTCAATTGCTCGATACCACCTAGTACGCGATCCATTTTATTACGCTCACGAGATAGAACCAAACGCTCCTTCTTAGTTACGCTGTTTAGAGTTCCATCCTGAAGCATTGCATTGATGCTCTGCATTTTCTTTACCGACTTACGGATAGTGGCAAAGTTTGTCATCATACCTCCTAACCAACGCTCTGTTACGAATGGCATGTTAACGCTTTGAGCTGCATCGCGAACGATGTCTTTTGCTTGCTTCTTAGTAGCTACGAAAAGAATTTTCTTTCCGCTGCGTGCGATGTTCTTCATCGCTGCTGCTGCCTGATCAAGCTGCTCATGCGTCTTGTTAAGGTCGATGATGTGGATACCCTTCTTTTCCATGAAGATGTATGGTAACATCTTAGGATTCCACTTACGCTTAAGGTGTCCGAAGTGTACTCCGGCATCCAATAGTTCTTTATTACTGATCCCTTGCATTTTTCGAGAGTTCTTACTGATTCAGATAAAAGATTAACGCTTGCTGTACTGCTCTTTCTTACGTGCTTTACGAAGACCAGTCTTCTTACGCTCAACCACACGGGCATCACGTACAAGTAGGCGTTCAGCTTTAAGAGCAGGGCGCTTTTCCGGATCTACCAAAAGGATCGCACGAGAAATTCCCAATGTGATCGCTTCTGCCTGACCTTTAATTCCTCCTCCATTTACATTGATGTGGAAGTCAAGTGCTCCCTCCATTTCTGCAAGTTGGATAGGCTTTTCAATTTTTTGCTGGAGATATACTACACCGAAAAAGTCTTTATAGTCTTTTCCGTTGATCTGGATCTGTCCTTTACCCTTTGTAATGTGTACACGGGCCACAGATGCCTTTCTCCTTCCGATTGCTACATTTTTTTCCATGCTGGATTAAAATTTAAGCGGTTCTGGCTTTTGTGCTTCGTGTGGATGCTCTCCTTCAGCATACACGAATAGGTTTCTAAATTGCTCACGACCAAGGCGTGTCTTTGGAAGCATACCGCGCACGGCATTCTCCACTACAGCTGTTGGACGCTTTTTATTATAATCTTTAGCAGCCGTTACTTTCTGACCACCAGGATATCCAGAGAATGTGATGTAGTTCTTATCATCCCATTTGTTTCCTCCAAGATGAACCTTGTCAGAGTTGATCACGATCACGTAATCGCCACAATCAACGTGTGGACTGTAGCTAGGCTTATGCTTTCCTCTAAGAACAGTAGCGATTTGAGTCACCATACGACCAAGGGTTTGTCCCTCAGCGTCAACTACAAACCACTTGCGCTCAACGGTGCCGGCATTGGCAAACTTCGTTTTGTATGTAAGCGATTTCACTTGTGCTTCTTTCCTTTGTGAATAATCCCTTCAAAACCAATTTTTTGAAGGTTCCGTCGAAACGGACGGCAAAGATACGACTAACTATTCCCCTTAACCAAGAAAATAGAGAATAAATTTTAATCGCACCCTCGTAAGTGATTGAAAATCAGTATCAGAATCGCACGATTTTGTAAAATAGGGTAATAGGGTAATAGGGTAATTCTCATATTATCCCATTACCCCATTATCATATCAACTAGTCTCTGCTACCTAGAAGGTACATTCCCCAATAGATCAATTGAGCTAGAGAAGCTAATGCTGCAACTACATATGTCATGGCTGCCCATTTAAGAGCGTTCTTGGCTTTGTCTTCCTGAAGCTGATTCGTGATGCCTGCCTGACTCATCCAGGCCATTGCTCGTTTACTTGCATCGAACTCAACCGGTAAAGTCACGAAACTGAAAAGAGTTGTAGCAGCAAAGGCCAAAACACCAATAGCAAGTACTAAAGGATTTCCTGAAAAAGCCATTACAACGATCCCCGCCAAAAGAATGAATTGCATATAATTAGCAGCGATGCTAACAACAGGCACAAGAGCAGATCTCATCTGTAACCAACTGTATGCTTTTGCGTGTTGAACCGCATGTCCAACTTCATGAGCTGCTACAGCTGCTGCTGCTACATTGCGTTGATTATATACCGCTTCGCTAAGATTCACAGTTTTATTCGCCGGATTATAATGATCAGAAAGATGGCCTTTAACGCTGGTGATATTCACATCATGGATCCCGTTATCCCTCAACATCATAGCAGCAATCTGTGCCCCTGAATAATCTAAAGGCATTTTACTGTACTCCTTGAATTTTCTCTTCAACTGATTGCCTACATACATACTTAGAAGAAAGAATGGAGCAATCAATATCAAATACACTGGATCAAAAATCATGGTTGTTTCTTTTGATGATTAACAAATACAGGTATTGCAAATGTTCTGCCGATTAAGAATTTCCGACATTTTGGCGCCAGGTTCTGACAAAGCTGATTGGTAGCGGGATCAAACAAGGCGATATGGCAGACATTGCTAGAATGCTAGAATGCTAGAATGCTAGAATCTGTGTTCTAGAATCTAGACTTCCTTTTGATAGAGATTGTAGGTTGAGATCTCAAGTTTGACTTGTCCCACTTGTTCAAAGCCGAGTCCGAGGTAATAGTTACAAAGTCTGGAGTTTTTTGAATCACAATCCAATCGCAGGTATTTGCATCCTTCTCTACCTGCCTCTTTAGCAACCATATCAAGAACTACTTTACCAAGTCCTTTACCATTGAATTTTTCTTTGATTGCTAATGAATGAACGTATCTGGCTTTATCGGCCTGTGGCCCCCAATAGATGAGATCCTCATCCATGATTCTTAGCATCCCGATTTGCTCCCCGTCTTCTTTCTGAACGTAATAGAACTCTAAACCCTCCAGGCCTTCGATCACCCAGTCAACTTTTTCCTTTGGGGGGTCCACCCAGTATTGCCAATGATCGATCTCCAGCTTGGCAATTTTCTTTGCAGCCTCTTTGAACTGCTCAACTACAAAGGGGAGGTCGTCAATTGTGATTTGTTTGAGATTGAGTTTCATTAAAATGGGCAAATCCTCTGTGATCTCAGTGTCCTCTGTGGTTTCTAACATCCGCAAATCAAACTATCTCAACTCCGGCGAAGTGCTCCTCGATCTCACTTAGGGTATCAAAGAGCTCATTGGGATCACTCGAGGTGACAAGCTTCATCCTAAAGGGCTTGATCCCGTGAAATCCTTTGAAGTAGTTTCCGTAGTGCCTGCGCATCTCAAGGATGCCAAGCGGCATGCCTTTCCAGTCCAATGAGCGCTCAAGATGTTCTCTGCAAACCGCCACTCTTTCTTCCTGTCTCTTATACACATCTGACGCTGCCGACGAATAGAGAGGT
>CAXDOZ010000002.1:0-63235 GCA_963991145.1 uncultured Chitinophagales bacterium
ATCTACTAGAGCGTCCGAAATTTGATCGGCGATTTTATCTGGGTGTCCCTCTGATACCGACTCAGAGGTAAATAGGTATGGCATATTCTATTGTTTGAATGATGATTATGGACGGGCGAAAATAAGAAAATGCTAGTAAGAAAGAAGCTTCTCTAAACGCTCTCTTACCTTTTCGGCCGATGGTAGCATGGTTTGCTCTAATGTGCTGTTCAAAGGTATAGCAGGAGTATTCACTGCACCCATGATCCCAACTGGTGCATCAAGGTTCTCAAAGCAGTATTCTGATATCCTACCAGCTATACTTTCTGCAAAGGAATTTGATATGGTTTCCTCAGTTAGTACAAGCACTTTACCATGAACTTTTACTCGCTCGTAGATGAGTTCTGTATCGAGTGGATTCAAAGATCTAAGGTCTACGATCTCAACTTTGTCTTTAAAAGAAGCAGAGGCGTTCATTGCCCAGTAAACACCCATTCCGTAGGTGATTACAACAAGACTCTCTCCGTTCTCAATGGCTTCTTCACTTGCCTCCTGGGCTATTCTTCCTTTTCCAAGAGGAATAACATATTCCTCGTCTGGCTCCACTGTCATTGCAGCTTTGGTTCCTGGAACCTTTGACCAGTAAAGTCCCTTATGCTCAAAGATCACAACCGGGTTTGGATCATAGAATGCTGCTTTGAGCAGGCCCTTCATATCTGCCGAGTTGGAAGGATAAATGACCTTTACCCCTTTTATCTGCAGAATTACTGATTCAACACTGGATGAGTGATATGGCCCTCCTGATCCATAAGCTCCAATTGGAACCCGGATCAAACTCTGTACAGGCCATTTTCCATTTGACAGGTAATAAGATCTTGAAAGCTCAGTAAAGAGCTGGTTCAGACCTGGCCAAACGTAATCTGCAAACTGAACCTCAACGATCGGCTTGCATCCGGCAGCAGACATTCCAGTGGTTGATCCAATAATGTATGCTTCCTGAATCGGAGTATTGAAAACTCTCTTATCTCCGTATTTGCCCGTAAGGGTTGCTGCCTCGCGGAAAACCCCACCAAGTTTACCTCCAACATCCTGTCCGTACAACAATGCTTCAGGGTGAGTTTTTAAGATCTCATCTACAGCATGGAGAGCTGCATCAACCATTACCACAGGCTCTTTTCCTGCAGGTTTGCGCTCACCTTTTTCTTCTGTAATTGGAGTAGGAGCAAAGATGTGCTCTGTAAGATCCTCTGGTTTTGGATCCTCTTCTAGCAATGCTCTTTGATAATCGCTAGCAACCAATTCTTTAGCGCTGGCCTCAATTCTTTCTAATTCCTCAAGTTCAATTCCCTCTTCTAAAAGTTGAGCTTTGAATTTTGGGAAGGGATCTCTCTCCTCATGAGCCGCAAGATCTTCTTCCGGTCTGTACCATTCCTTTCTAACTCCTGATGTATGGTGGTTGAGAAGTGGAACTGTTGCGTGAACCATGATCGGTTTGCGATTCTTCCTGGCTTCTGAAACAGCTTTTTTCATGGTCTTATACGATTCCATGAAATCGGTTCCATCAATTGAATAGACCTTCAGTCCTTTAAATCCTCTTGCGTATTCAGGAGCATCCATTGCCCTCACTTCACTGGCATGAGCTGAGATATCCCATTCATTATCCTGCACAAGGTAAATGATAGGGTAGTTGTGAAGAACCGACATCTGGAAAGCCTCGGCAACTTCTCCTTCTGTTATTGCTCCATCACCAACTGAGCAAATTACAATTGGCTCTTCGCCTTTTTCCGGCTTATCAATTCTCTGGCCTTCTCTGTACTTGATTCCCTGAGCGGCTCCGGTTGCTGGAATAACCTGCATTCCGGTTGCTGAGGATTGGTGAGGGATCTTAGGCATATCCTCCCTTCTTGCAGAAGGGTGAGAGTAATATGTTCTTCCTCCAGAGAAAGGATCAGTGCGCTTAGCAAGAAGCTGAAGCATGCAATCAAAAGGAGTAAACCCAATTCCTAAAAGAATCGAATCATCCCTGTAATAAGGGAAAACAAAATCTTGTGGTTTTAACTGAAAAGCTGCAGCTAGCTGGATGGCTTCATGTCCTCTTGATGTAGCGTGAACATACTTTGAGGTGACGTCCTTATTCTCTTCATACAAAACCGCCATTTCCTTTGCGGTACACATGAGTTCATAAGCTTTCAGATATGTTGAAGTCTCAGAACTCTTCCTTTTTGCCGTACTTGATGCCATAGGGTGAAAATACTGAAATATGCACTATTTGATGTTGCAGCGAAGCATCTGCTTTTCGCCAATAAATCCTTTGAATTCGTCGCCGATATTGACCTTGCCAACACCTGCAGGAGTGCCGGTAAAAATGAGGTCTCCCATCTGAAGGGTAAAGAATTTTGATAGGTAAACGATCAGCTCTTTAAAATCAAAAAGCATTTCGTCTGGGGTTCCTTGCTGAACGATCTCTCCATTTTGCTCGAGCCTAAAGCTCGGATCTTTCCAAAACTCTTCTCGTGGCATAAAATCTCCCATTACTGCGGAGTTGTTAAATGCCTTTGCTATTTCCCAGGGATGACCCTTCTCTTTCAGCTCTTGTTGCAAGTCTCTGGCAGTAAGGTCAATTCCCAGTCCAACTTCTGAATAATAAGAATCGGCAAATGCCGGATCAATGTGCTTACCATTCTTGCTCACACGTAGTACTAATTCTACTTCGTAGTGAATGTCATTGGAGAAATCTGGATGAAAGAAAGGCTTTCCCTCTCTAAGCATAGAGGTAGGAAGTTTACAGAATACTACTGGTCGTTTTGGAATTGGATTATTCAACTCCTTTGCATGCATTGCATAGTTTCTACCAATACAAAAGATCTTCATCCTTAGCGATTGAATTCGTTCATAGCCTTATCGAGGCCTTTTAAAATAAATGTGTCAATAGCATCTGAGCTAGCCTGAATTAATTCAGGCAGGTCTTTCTGTTGATCAGAAGACCATTGTCCTAAAACATACTTGACTTGTTGTCCGGGATAGAAGTCTTTTCCAACTCCAAAACGCAATCTTGGGTAAGCTGCACCCAGTACTTGCTGAATGTCTTTTAAGCCATTATGCCCTCCATCAGATCCCTTCCGCTTGATGCGAATTGCACCGAAGTCGAGATGAATATCATCTACAACCACAAAGACTTTCTCGATGGGTGTTTTGTATTGCTGCATCCAATGGCGAACAGCTTTTCCGCTAAGATTCACATAGGTAGTTGGCTTGATAAGGCAAACCTTTTCCCCTTTGGTGCGATATTCTGCAAAAAAAGCATGGCGTCCCAAAGTGAATGAGACGCCATGATCATTTGCATGTTTGTCAAGCACATCAAATCCAATGTTGTGCCTGGTACCAATATATTCTGCACCAATATTTCCTATGCCTACTATTAGATAACTCACCTAAGGCCAGGTAATATAGATTATTCAGCAGCTTGCTCCCCAGCAGCTTCAGCGCCTTCTGCACCTTCAGCTCCTTCTTCTGCAGTTGCTGTTTCTTCTTCTTCGTCAGCTCCTCCACCTCTAAGTGCTCTTGGAATAGTAACCTGAGCAACTGGAGAACCACCAGCATTCATGATCTCGATATTATCTAATTCGATTTCACGAACCTTGATTGATTTTCCTAGAGTTAGGTGAGTAACGTCAAGTTCAATATGGTCAACCAAATCCTTTGGAAGGGCTTTGATTCTCAGTTTTCTGATTTTAAGGTCCAAACGACCACCAGCTTGAACACCTTCTGCGAATCCAGTCAAACGAACCGGAACAGACACAGTTAGCTTGGTTCCAGCAACTAGTTTCTGAAAGTCAACGTGAAGTAATCTGTCAGTTACAGGATCGAATTGAGCATTCTTAAGAATACACTCATACTCCTGACCGTCAACACTTACAGTTGCTTTACGGAATTCGTCAGTATAGATAAGTTGGTTGATTTCCTTCGGATCTGCAGTAAAATGCAGTGCATCTTCCCCATCAGAGTACATCACACAGGGTACCATTCCTTCTTTGCGGATTTTTTTTGCTCCTGAAGTTCCATTAGGACTGCGAAGAGTACCTTGAATTGTTACAGACTGCATGTTGTCTTTTTTATTGATTGATAAATAATTCGTTAATTGATTTGTGCTCATGAGTGTGTCTGATAGCCTTGGCAAAAAGCTGGGCAACAGATAACACCTTGATCTTCTTCGATTGCTGTCTAAGTGGAATCGTATCTGTTACGATCAACTCAGTCAACTTCGACTTTTCTATTTTTTCAAAAGCAGATCCTGAAAGAACCGGGTGAGTACAGATTGCTCTTACACTCCTTGCTCCCTGATCGATCAGCATATCTGCTGCACTACATAATGTGCCTCCGGTATCGATGATATCATCTACCAGAACCACATCCTTTCCTTCAACATTACCAATAACACGCATCTCTGCGATCTCATTGGCTTTTACTCTATACTTATCACACACTACCAACTCAGCGTCGAAGTAGTTTGCATAAGAGCGAGCTCTTTTGATACTACCGGCATCCGGTGATGCAAATGTCAGGTTCGTCCAATTATGCTTTTCGATGTAGGGATAGAAGATAGCGGTAGAGTTCAAGTGATCCACCGGAATATCAAAGAATCCCTGAATCTGTCCGGCGTGAAGGTCCATTGTCATTACACGACTGGCTCCAGCGCTGGTAAGCAGATTGGCGATCATCTTTGAGGCGATTGCGACTCTCGGACGATCTTTTCGATCCTGACGAGCAAAGCCGAAATATGGTATCACAGCAGTGATGTAATCAGCTGAAGCTCTTTTTGCAGCATCAATTGTCATTAACAGCTCAAAAAGATTATCAGTAGGAGGCATTGTAGACTGAATAATGAATACAAAAGCACCTCTTACAGATTCCTTTATGATAGGTTGAAATTCCCCGTCACTAAAGCGAGTAATCTCAAGTTGCCCAAGGTTTTGACCGTAGTAATCTGCAATGTTTTCTGCCAGGTAATTACTAGCATTTCCACTAAAGAGTTTTACGTCGGCTACAACCATGGGATATACCTTTACTGTTAAAGGAGTGCAAAGATATGAATTTGATTGAAAAAAACGCTCCGGGAATAGAGAATCAAGCGCTTATCAATAAAAAAAGCCTTCAATCGAATTGAAGGCTTTAAATCGTTGGCCCACTAGGGCTCGAACCTAGACTCTTCTGAACCAAAATCAGACGTGTTGCCAGTTACACCATGGGCCATTAAACCGCTTTTCTCAAAAAGCTTGGCAAAGTTATAAAAAAGACAATTATTGAGCCTACTCGATCTTGTCAAAAATCTTGTTCATCCCCAATTTCCTCATCGCTCCTTTGATGAAGTTCTTGGTAGATTCCTTGGCAGCAGTTTTTACTGCTTTTGCCTTGCTCTCATTCGGGCGAGTCTTGAAGATGGTATCATGATATTTTACTGGATTCTCTTCGCTGATAGGAGTGTAGTAATAAGTGAAGAATGAATTTCTTTTCATTCCTTCAGGAAGATTGATCTGGTCGTATCCGTGCCAGGAGATCTCTGAAGTGGCAAACATTGCACCTCTATTGTAATGAGGGTAGATCTCTGCTCCAAGGTTTTTCACCTTCTCATCCCAGAGTTCCAAAGCTCCTCCATATTCGTCTTTCCACTCCTTATTAAAGAATATCAAAAGGTTTAACCTTCTGTGGAGGTTTAGAACTGGGTGAATACTAAAGTCTACATGGATATCCAGAAAGCTTCCATCTGTTCCCTGGTGAACACCTGTTCCCCTGTGGTCATCTGGTAAGATCAATCCATCGATCCCGGTGATCTTTTCAAGAACCTCAACGAATTCCTTTTGAGCCAGAGCTTCTCGAAGCTGAGTGAATGACTCATGATACTGATCAAAGTTCGATCCCTCAGACTTCTTTTCATTCAAGCCTTCATAATGCCTGCGCATTTGCTCTGCTGTAGGGAAGTTATCGTACAAGGTTTTACAGAATTCCTCATCGAGTAGATCATCGATGTACATATTTGGAAATGGCTCCGCACCCTGAAATGACTTTGCAGCCTCTTCCTGAAACTCATTAGTAAAGATTCTATCGTTAAAGATCTTCATGGTTTATCTATTTCTCGCAAACACAAAAGAAGTCATAGCAGAGGTCATCTGCCGGCGACAAATGGTAATCCTCAGTAGTGATACTCATCACTAAATCATCATTTGTCTGCTTTAATTTATCTCGATTCATTCTATTTAGAATGTCGTAAGGAATAGCAAGAACACTTCTTGGAAGGCGATATTCAAGATTGAAAATGTCAAGCTTCTTATACTTCGCTACTGAAGCTTTATTCTTTTCAAAGTACTTAGAGACCTTATCATCACCATAAACTCCTTTTAATCCAACCTTCTGGAAATGTGGTTGAAAAAGAGAAACCATTTCCTCCTTGGTGTACTCACGCACATGCCATGGGTTTCTGGTTAAGGACATTTTGATATTAGGTGTAGTGATCACTGCTTTACCGCCAGGGCGTAAAACTCTGCTGATCTCCTTTACATACATTTCATCATCCTGGATGTGCTCGATGACCTGAAAGCTTACGACAGTATCGAAGCTCTCATCTTCAAACATGCTCAAAGGAGGGATGTTAGCCTCAATAAATTTGCCCTGAGGGTATTTCTTTCTAAGTTCTCCAAGAACAATGTTGTTCTTGTCCACTGCTGTGAAGGTGTCAGCGTTCTCCATCAAAAGCTCCATGCCTCTTCCTTCTCCACAACCAATATCCAATACGTCACCACGAATAAAATCCGCAGCTCGGATATACGCGTACTTTAATCTTTGGTGGATGGGGTTATCAGATGCAATTGAGGAGGAGGTTATCTCCGTAGTCTGAATCACAAGCGAATCTATTTAACAGGTTTTATGATTGTATTTGCGTTGTTGCATCTCCTGTTGCTTTAAATTGCCATAGATGCAAGCTTTTCAAAGATAGATAATTTTCAAAGCAGCATAAAGGTCTTGCAATGAGATAAAGCCTTTGTGTCGATGCCCTTTTATTATATTTGAGCGCTTTAATCGAAGCGCTAATTCGAGCAATTAATGGAAAATAATTTTAAGCGTCTTAACAACATCACCGGCTGGGCCGTTTTCGTGATCGCCCTTATCGTCTATACCCTTACTCTTGAGCCTACTGTAAGCTTCTGGGATTGTGGGGAGTTTATATCTGGAGCACATAAGCTAGAAGTAGTTCACCCTCCCGGGGCACCCTTCTTTCTTTTGTTAGGTAATGTATTCATTACACTATTCTCTTTTGGGAATGATGCAAGAGCTGCATGGTCAGTGAATTTTATGTCAGGTCTTTCAACAGCACTGGCTGTTCTGTTCCTCTTTTGGACAATTACGAATCTGGCTAAGCGAATCATTTTCAAAGACGGCGAGATCACAATGCCAAAGATCCTTGTAGTTCTTTTCGCAGGTATTGTAGGATCATTAGCAAGTACCTTTTCAGATACACAGTGGTTCTCTGCAGTGGAAGGAGAGGTATATGCGCTGTCTCTGTTCTTTATGTCCTTTGGTGTTTGGGCGATCCTTAAATGGGAAGAGTCCGATGATGAATACCAGGATCGCTGGTTACTACTGATCGCTTTCTCTTTGGGACTTGCTACAGGAGTTCACCTTCTATCATTACTAGTGGTTCCAATCGTAGCATTGGTTTACTATCTAAAGAAATACAAGCCAACTATCATTGGTGGATTGATAGCATTCGCTGCAGGTTTTGCCTTTATCCTGATCTTCATGCAGAAGATCATTATCGCGGGTATTCCATGGTTCGCTTCAAGATTGGATAGAGTATTTGTAAACTCTATGGGAATGCCATTTAACAGTGGCGCCCTGGTATCGATTTTGATCATTGCTGGTATTGCAGCATATCTGGTATACTACACTCAAAAGAAAGGGCACTCCGAGTGGAATAAGCTTGTTCTTGCCATTGTCTTCATCCTCATTGGATACTCAACATATATGATGGTTCCGATCAGGGCTGAGATCAACCCTCCGATCAACATGAATAAACCTGAGGATCCATTCCGTATGCTTAGCTACCTAAACCGTGAGCAATATGGTGAGCGCCCTCTTGCATTTGGTCCACAGTACACTGCAAGCAGCAGATGGGATAGAGATCCTAATGTACAGGGTGGAGTGAAAATCACCGGTGCATACACTTATAAGGTTGGAGATCAGTATGAAGACATTGATGATAAGCTTCAGATCGCATGGTCACCTGAGTCAAAAGTATTCTTCCCAAGAATGGGATTCCCGGGAGATAATGACAAGAAGCAAGCCTTCCGTTACTGGATCAAGCCAGGGGCGAAGATCATTGACAGAGCAGGTGGAAATCAGATCATTCAGGAATTACCATATGAAACTCTGGTTAGTAAATATGGAGATATTAGAAATGCAGCTGAGCAGGAGCTGAAGATCTATAAGCAAAGCTATCCTCAACGTGAACTTGATGTGATCGATAACATCTCAAGCGGAGACAACTTCAGTTTCTTTTTCAAGTATCAGGTTGGATATATGTACATGAGATACTTCATGTGGAATTTTGCCGGTCGCCAAAACAATGACCAGGGTTATTTCCGGGATGCTGAAGCCAATGGTGGATGGATCTGCGGAATCCCATTCCTCGATAATACCTTGAGCTTCTGGGGACATGCCACATTGCCTCAAACAGATCTGCCTTCATTCATGGCAGAAAATCCATCTCAGAACAAGTTCTACCTTCTTCCATTAATCTTCGGATTGATTGGCCTGATCTGGATGTTTCAGAAAGACAAAGAGATCTTTAGCATTGTATTCTTCCTGTTCATTTTCACAGGTGCGCTACAAATCATTTATCACAATCAGCCACCTGTTGAACCGCGTGAGCGTGATTACGTATTCGTGGGATCTTTCTTCGCCTATGCGATCTGGATCGGATTTGGAGTACTGGCAATCTTCGATCTATTGAAGACCAGATTTAAGCTTTCTGAAATGCCAGCTGCGGCTGTTGCTTTCGGTATGTGCCTCATTGCTCCTCTACTAATGGGATCTCAAGGTTGGGATGATCACGATCGTAGCCACAAGTACACTGCACGCGATTTTGCTTTGAACTACCTGGAGTCTTGTGCTCCAAATGCTATTCTATTTACACAAGGTGATAATGATACCTATCCTCTCTGGTATGCTACAGAGGTTGAGGGCATTCGCCCTGATGTTCGTGTAGTGAATCTTTCACTTCTTGGAGTGGATTGGTATGCAGATCAATTATTCTACGCTGTGAATGAATCACCTGCACTAAAGATGAGTCTGACTCCCGAAGAGCTCTTTGCCACCAGAAGGCAGTATACGAGCTTCTTTGAGGATAAAGCCAAATTCGCCCCGGGCAAGTACCACAATGCGCAGGACGTAATGGCTTATCTGACTTCAGACAATCAGGCGGATATGCAGTACAACCAGCGTATGGGTAAATATGAAAATGTTGTTCCTACTGCTAATCTTAGAATTCCTCTTGATGTAAATCGAGTGAAGGAATTAGAAATGGTTTCTCCTGCCGATTATGGAAGGCTGGAAGAGATCAAATGGACTTTGAATTCAAAGAATCTTACAAAGGCAGAGCTGATCACTTTAGACATCATTGCCAACAACTTCTATGAGCGACCGATCTATTTCTGTACTACAGTAGATTGGAGAACAGCACTTGGACTTGAGCCATATTTCCAGCAAGAGGGATTAGCATTTAGAATAGTTCCGATCAAATACCAGGCGACTACAAACGACATCGATCAGCAGACTGGACTTTACTACCCATTCTATGTGAACAGTGAAGCTATGTATGATAAGCTGATGAATGTTTATCAGTGGGGAGGAATGGAAGTTCCTGGTAACTACATGGATCCTGAGTCTATGCGTGTTACTTACAACTTCCGTGAGATGTTTGTAAGAGCTGCTTACAAAATGGTAGTTGACGGTGATCTTGAAAAGGCAGAAGATATCGTAGATAAGTGTTTGGAAGTAATGCCACAGGAAAATGTTCCTTACACGCACTCGCTTTCGAACGTCTTTAGAAACAACTTCCAGTTCTTGTTTGCACTGTACTTGAAAATCGGTGCGGAGCACACAAAAAATGGAAACACTGAAGCTGCCGCAAGAAACAAAGAGAAAGCTTACACAATTGCTAAAGGTCTTATTAGTGAGTGTTCTGAGTTAATGACATATTACTCTAAGAACAACACTACAAGCTACGCTCAGCAAATGCTATCTCTAACCAAAGATCAGTTCGTTTACACTCTGGATCTCTTTACTCAGTTTGGTTTTGACCGATTGATGAATGAAGGATTCACGCCTCAGCTTCCAAGACCATCAAACACTGGTTCAATTGTAGAAACTGAAGCAGGAAGAGCTACAATCATTGAATTCGCTGATAGATCAGACGAGTGGGCGTTCGTTCTTGAGCTCTGGAAAATGTACGAGCCCTTTGTGACTTCTACTGCACCAGCTGCAGGTAATAACCCATCTTAATGGCTGGAAGGGGAAATCTTATCTATGGTCGGAACCCGATCCTCGACGCACTGAAATCGGGCAAGTCTCTGGATAAGATTTTCCTTCAATCCGGTTTGAAAGGAGAGGAGCTCTCCGAAATTGGCGCTCTTGCCAGAAAAGCTGATATCCCCGTTCAAAGAGTACCTCAGGAAAAGCTGCACCGACTAACAGTAAAGGGCGGGCAGGCTGTAAATCATCAGGGCGTAGCTGCATTTCTTTCTTTAATACAGTACTATGAGATTGAGGATGTTATCCAGCATTGTTATGATAATGGTGAAGATCCTTTGATCGTCTTACTCGATGGAGTTACCGACGTTCGAAACTTTGGAGCGATCGCACGCAGTGCTGAGGTATTTGGTGCTCATGCTATCGTGATTCCAAGTCGGGGCTCCGCCCAGATCAACCCTGCGGCGATGAAGGCATCAGCGGGAGCTTTAAATAGAATTTCTGTTTGTCGGGTTGATTCAATTGCTGTAGCACTTAAGACCCTTGAATGGAATGGCTTGAAGTCTTTTGCAAGTTCTCTGGATGCATCTCAAACGATCTCCGACTGCGATTTTTCTGGTCCTTGCGGCATTGTGATGGGGGCTGAAGAAAGCGGCATTAGCTCACAGGTTGCCAGAAAGGCAGATGAGCTCTTTATCATTCCTCAAAAAGGAGAAACAGATTCTCTAAATGTAAGTGTGGCAACCGGAGTGATCCTCTACGAGGTAAGCCGTCAAAGAGGTCTCTAGACTGCAGATTCCATTTTGGAGATATTCTCCAGCATGTCCACTGTCATTGAGCCAAGATCGTATTCAGGATCCCAGGCCCATTCAACTCTTGCAAACTCATCATTAATACTTTCCGGCCATGAATCGGCGATAGCCTGACGGAAATCTGGATTGTAGGTGATATTGAAATCAGGAATATGCTTCTTGATCTCATTGGCAACTTCTCTTGGAGAGAAGCTGAAGGCAGTCACATTATAACTCGACCTCACTGTGATATTATCACTTGGAGCCTCCATGATGTCGATAGTAGCTTTAATAGCATCATCCATATACATCATAGGAAGAATAGTGTCTTCTGACAGGAAGCACTCGAATTTCTTTTCTTCGATCGCTTTGAAGTAAATGTCAACAGCATAATCTGTTGTTCCTCCGCCGGCAGGAGTCTTATAACTGATCAAACCGGGGTATCTGAGCGAGCGCACATCCAAACCGTGCTTGAAGTGATAGTGATGACACCATCTTTCACCAGCTAATTTGCTGATACCATAGATCGTATCCGGGTCCATTGTGGTGAATTGCGGAGTGTCGATCTTTGGGCTATTCGGCCCGAATACAGCAATGGATGAGGGCCAGAAAACTTTTTTAACACCAAACTCGACAGCAGCGTCAAGAACGTTTAGCAGGCCATTCATATTAATGTCCCAAGCCAATCTGGGGTTCTGTTCACCTCTTGCAGATAGAATAGAAGCCATATGGTAGATCTGGCTGATTCCGTAAGTCTGCAATACAGTGCTCAATTGCTCTGTATCACGCACATCCATGCTGATGAAGGTATTGTCTTGAAGCTCTTTTAGTTCGGGCTCTCGAATATCAGAGATGATCACATGCTCAGCTCCGATCTTCTTATTCAATGCCATGGTCAAATCACTTCCTACCTGACCACAGGCTCCAATGATTAGCGTATTAGGTTTGTCTGACACTTTTGCTTTGTTTGATTTTGCTCGCACCATTACATCGGCGCATTTAAGCATCTACAATTTTAGGGAAATTGGCATTAAGTCCATTTCCCAATTTATACCGAAATGGATTTGTTGTGGAAATTTAAGTATTGATGGAAGCGGGATGACAAGGAAAGGCTTATTTTCACCCACTCTATAATTAGAATCACGAATGGATATTCAAGCGTTTTTCAAACAGAACAAATTTCATTTTTTAGCCGCTGCGGTCTTCTTTCTTTTAGCTGTCGTGTATTTCTCCCCATCAATGTCGGGGAAAGTGATTGACCAGTACGATATAGTTCAGCACAACATGAAGGCTCATGAACTTAAAGAGTACCGGGCAGAAACCGGAAAAGAAGCTCTTTGGACCAACTCCATGTTTGGAGGGATGCCTGGTTATATGATGTCAATGCGCATCAAATCAAACCTGGTCGCTCCTGTAGATAAGGTCTTGACTCTGTTTTTACCAAAGTCACCGGCTTACCTATTCCTGTATATGCTGGGCTTTTATTTTCTGGCAATCGTAATGAAGGCCAAGCCTTTACAAGCGGCAGTCATGGCCGTGGCCTATGGTTTTGGATCTTATCTCTTTTTGAATTTAGAGGCCGGTCACAATACCAAAGTTCACGCACTTGCATATATGGCGCCCACACTGGCAGGCTTCATTCTTATTACGGAGAAGAAGTATATAGTGGGAACATTGCTCATGTTAGTGCTCCTGTCCCTTCAGATATACTTCAATCACTTACAAATCACCTATTATACCTTCCTTGCAGCGGGCCTTTTATTCCTTGTTGATTCAATCTTCAAAATCAAGGCTGGAGAATTCAAGCATGTTGGAATCACTTTGGGAGGATTCATATTGGCCACCTTACTGGCCTTCTCAATGAATAGTACTCGTTTGATGATCGTTCAGGAGTACTCCAAGGAAACAACAAGAGGCGGAGCTTCAAGTCTAAGCTCCGATCAGGGTGAAGATTCTAAAGGTGTTGGAAGGGACTATGCCTATGGATGGTCTTATGGCGTTGCTGAGAGTTGGACATTGATCTATCCAATGGCAGCAGGTGGCGGAGGCCGCTCAGATTATAGCTCGACCAATGCATTTAAAACATTCAAAACCAATAATCCTCAGGCAGAGGACAGGGACCTGAATGGTTTCCTTAGTTCCTTCTACTATTGGGGAGACATCTCATCGGCAGAAGATCAACCGCGAAGCACAGCGGGGACAATATACATTGGTGCAATTCTATGGTTCTTCGTTTTTATCAGTCTTGTGCTTAGCCCATGGGATAAAATCAAATACTGGCTACTGGGAGTTACTTTCTTTTCACTTGTAATGAGCTGGGGAAGATACTTTCCATCAATAATCGATCTGTTCTTCAATTACTTCCCATTCTTCGACAAGTTTAGAGTACCAATGATGTTCCTGACTGTTACCCAGCTTGGAGCAGCCGGACTTGCCTTATTAGGTATAAGAGATATGTTCTCGGATGAGCTGAGTAAGGAAGCAAAAATGAAGGCCTTGAAATTCGGCGGGGGAGCATTTCTTGGACTTGGAGTAATAATGCTTGTGATGCCGGGAATCTTCCTTGATTTCTCTGGATATAATGATGCCCTTGAAAGCACCTTGAAGAGGTTTCAGGATTATGGCCTTACTCTTGATCAGATCATTGAGGACAGAAAGTCTTTATTTAGGTCAAGTGTTTTAAGAACTACGGCCTTCGGCCTGATTGCTGGCGGTTTATGCTGGGCTTATGTCTCTGAAAAATTCAAGAATGCCAGCATTATCGCTGCTATCCTTCTTGTCTTAGTCCTTGTTGATGAATGGACAATTGCTCGTCCTTATTTGAATGAAGCAAACTATGTAACTGAGGCTGAAATGGATGCTAGATTAAATGCTACTCCGGCAGATAATCAGATCATTCAAGATGGTGGAGGTAGATATTACAGGGTATTCAATATTGCAAACAATCCATTGGCATACTCAGGTGCGAGCTACTATCATTCAAGTATTTCTGGTTACCACGCTGCGAAGCTGCAGAGATGGCAGGACTTTGCTGTAAATATTCTAGAGCGGGAGTGGTACATGATTCTTAACAATCAAAACAATATTCAGGGAGCTCTTGCTCAGGCAAAGTCTTTGAACATGTTCAATGTACAGTACCTGATCACTGATGGTCAGAATCCTCCAATAAAGAATAATTACGCACTGGGCAATGCCTGGTTTGTGAGAGGAGCGGAGCTTGTGAAAAATGCTGATTCTGCTATTGCCCTTATGCAAAGTCCGGGCTGGGACCCTGCTGTTACTGCAGTTTTCGATGCTTCAGATAAAGAAGGGTTGACAGAAATCCCACCATTTGAGGCATCAGGGGCTACCGATGTAATTGAACTGGACTTCACTGCTTATGAGCCAAACTACCTGAAGTACAATTCAAATACTTCTGGCGCGAGGCTTGTTGTCTTTAGTGAGGTATACTACAGAGGTAATGAGGATTGGAATGCATATATCGACGGAGAAAAAGTCGATCATTATCGGGTGAACTTCCTTCAAAGAGCTGTAGTAGTTCCAGCCGGGGAGCATATGATTGAATTTAAGTTTGAGCCTCCGACATACAAAAAAGGTAATAGCATTGCCCTGGCAGGATCCGGAATTACCTTACTACTGATCCTTGCTGCAATTGGATTTTACTATAAAAAGTCTAAATCCGTTCAGGCATCATCTGAAGCTGAGTAAATGAGCGCAAAGCGCGTACTGATCATTAGTTATTACTGGCCACCGGCAAGTGGTCCAGGTGTTCAGCGTATTCTAAAGTTTGCTAAGTTTTTACCTGAGTTCGGTTGGGAGCCCACTGTTTTAACTGTTAGGAACGGAAGCTATCCAAATACCGATGACAGTCTGTTAGAGGAAGTAAAAGATGTTAAGGTCATTCGAACCAAAACACTTGAACCCTTTGCGATCTATAATAGCCTGCAGGGAAAGAAAGGAAAGAGTGTGCCTGTTGCAATGCAAGGCATCAAAGACTCAAAATCTCCATTTCAAAAGCTAGCCAAATACATTCGAGCAAATCTATTTATACCCGATGCAAGAATGTATTGGCGCGGGTATGCTGTCAAAGAAGCAAGAAGAATTTTACAGGAAGACAAATTTGATGCCATTATCACTTCAGGTCCACCTCACTCAAGTCATTTGATCGGTTTGGATCTAAAGAAAGAATTTGGGATTCCCTGGATAGCAGATTTTAGAGACCCATGGACAGGAATTTATTACAACAAGTTTCTACCTAGATCTAAAAGAACACAAGAGAAAGATAAAGCGCTGGAAGATCTGGTTCTAGATTCAGCTGATTCAGTTATTGCAATTTCAAAAACATTCTCAAAACAACTTGAGGATAGGGCCAAACACGCTGAAGTGATCTTAAACGGTTTTGATCCGGGAGATATGCCGGAGCCCAAAGAAGTTAAAAATGAAAAATTTCGCCTAGGTTATATTGGCAATTTTAAACCAAATCAGGATGTGCCTGTCCTTTGGGGGATACTGAAAGATAATTTAGAATCTGATCCAGGATTCAAGTATAAATTCGAATTATTGCTTGCCGGAAATGTGGATCCACATATTGAATCGAAACTAAATTCGATGGGTCTTGGTTCGATTTTGAAGAGAATGGATTTTATGCCCCATGATGAGGCTGTGAAAACTATGCAATCTTGTGATGCCTTGTTATTTATCATTCCTGATTCTGATGATAATGAATTGATTCTTACTGGAAAGATCTTCGAATACCTGGCTATAAGAAGGCCGATTTTTTCCATCGGCCCGAAGGGCGGAGATGCAGACCATTTATTACAGGAAATGGGAAGAGGAGAGATCATTGATTACGATGATGCCAGCACCATGAATGCTCGTTTAGATGGTTTGACTAAGCAATGGCAAGAAAAGGGCTCATTAAATAATCTTTCTAATGATGGGCTTGACAGACTTACCAGGAAGGCCTCAACTGAAGAACTCTCCAGGCTGTTGGATAAAATTTCTGCTTAAGATGATCGACCTAAATTCATTCCAACGCAATTCTGATTTCTACGGTGATCTTCATCTATTGATCACTATTAAAAGCTTTGACTTACAAGCTATCAGAAAGAGGTATCTGGAAAGTAAAAAGAATAAAAGCGGAAAGGCAGGAAGTGTTAGCAGGCGTGAACCAGGTTTGGGTGGAGTAGCCGGAATTTCAATTAAAAATGGTGAGATCTATTCTGAACGGATGCTCGCACAACTAAAAGAACCAAGAGGGGTAGATGCCTATAATGATCGAATTGCGATTGCCGCCGAGGATGTAGTTCATCTTTGGAAAGGAGATAAGTATTCCTCTATTCAGAATCCATGGTTCAGTTATATCCATACGGTCCATTTGAACAGAAAAGACCCTAAACGAATTTTAATTTCTTCTTCGGGATTGGATTGCTTATTTGAATATGATTGGGATTCCTCTAATTGCAATTGGGAGTGGTTTGCCTGGGAGAATGGATTTCAAAATGGTACGGATCCAAAATCTGGGGAGGATATTTTTCTTACAAGAAATGCTGAGGAAGCCGAGGCTCTATCAGTGGCAGGTAAGAAGTTTAAGCTTATTTCGAACCCTAAAGAAGAAGTCCTACCAACTGCCATGCGTGCAGCATTCATCAACTCAGCTTTGTACGATGATAAAATTGAAAATTCAATTATTGCTACATTTTTCCACGAAGGAGCTGCCTTTAGGATCGATCAAAAATCAATGAAAGCTGAAAAGGTTATCTCCAACATGAAAAACCCTCATGGAGGCAGACGTTTAGGCAATGGATATCTGGCAACAAGCACAGGGCAGGGGCAGGTTGTTTTAAAAAACGAATCAGGCGAAGAGCGTTTTTCATTTTCAGATCTTCCTAATAAGCCTGAGGAACTTGGAGATTCTGAGTGGCTTCAAAACACTGCTATTATCAGGGATCATTTGATCACTATCGACAGTAATCGAACATCTTTTGTGATCTGGAATCCTGAAAAGAAACTTTTCGATATGATCCCTTACAATGATGATTGGGCAGTTCAGGATTTAATGCCAAGTGAGGGTACGGAAAAAATGTGGGGCGAGATCAATAGAATTAGCCTTGATTAAGCCATTCCGGCATTTGAGTGTATCCAATTTCAATTAATTGCTCTTTTAACTTTTGATTGTATGGATGAAAATGCTCTTGTAATTGAGCTATTTCCTGAACAGTCATTTTTTCCTTCTTAGCTGATCCATTTATTGCATAATATATGGAGGCAATTGATCTCTTAATTTTTGGGTTGGCTGTCCAAAAGGATTCAAACTTCTTAAAGCCCTTACGGGCGAATTTTTGGATACCTGCATTCTTGTACGACTGAGCTTTATTTTCTCTGGCAAAGCTCAAATCTTCAAATGGAGTTGAATCTAATTGTAACCATTCAGCCAGTTCGTTTAATAGACTTTGTGGAGATTCAAGAAGATCATCTTGAAAAATGAATTTAATCTTCTCCTCACCAATTACTTTAATCCAGGAGTCAATCTGATCTGAATATTGAGACTCCTTTATTCCGAAGAGAACTTTGTTTGGACTTGCCTGCATTTCACTTTCTGAAGCGCTCAAGCAGTTTTGAATATATGTATTGAAATCTATATCCTTTGGTAAGTCTAAAGTTCTTTTTTTGAATTGGTAGAAAGAGAATAATCTTGAGATCGGCTCCCTTAGAAGGATAATTATTTTGGCATCTCCACAAACTTCCTTTATTGCTTTAGCGACCTTATCTCCTCCAAAAAAATACCTGGGAGTGGCCTCCATTCTGTATTGTTGATCTGCGCACTGATCGAATTGGCTGTGATAATCTGAGATATCGGAGAGTTCTTCTCCCCATACGAGAGGGGTAAAGTAAAACGTCTCTTTGATCTTTGAGCCACAAATCTCTGGATGAGAAGCAAGGTAATTGAACAAGCTGGTAGTTCCTGACTTGTTTACGCCTACTATCAAAAGGTTTGGAGTCTTATTATTCATTCTATCCTCAGAGGATTTAGGCCTGAAAGTAATCATTCATGAGAAATCCTGACATTGTTGAATAAGGCTGATTTAACAAGCATGGGGATTTCATTATACTTGTGTTGACCAGTTCTCCCTCTGCAGAATGTTATTCAACTCTATTGATTTTTGCATTTTTCTACCGATCGTTTTTGGTCTGTATTGGATGATCGGTTCCAGGAATCTCCGAGGACAGAACATCTTGCTACTTGCAGCCAGCTATATTTTTTATGGTTGGTGGGATTACCGGTTTCTTTCACTGATTATTCTAAGTTCGGTGGTAGACTACTTTGTAGGAATAGGGATCTTTCAATCTCAAAGTAAGTTGAGATCCAAGCTGCTTCTAACTTGTTCCCTGGTTTTTAATCTGGGCTTACTGCTCTTTTTTAAGTACTTCAACTTCTTTGAGGAGAGCTTTGTAGAGGCATTCACCTTTGCAGGTTATAATCTTGAGTCTAGTTCTTTAAAGATCATTTTACCGGTAGGTATTAGCTTTTATACCTTCCAAACGCTTAGTTATTCTATAGATATCTATCGTGGAAACCTCCATCCAACCAGAGATCCGGTTGCCTTTTTTGCTTTTGTCTCTTTCTTTCCGCAACTCGTTGCCGGACCAATTGAAAGGGCTTCTAATCTCGTCCCCCAATTTCTAACGCATAGGGAGTTTAACTATGGAAAGGCGGTAGATGGGATGAGGCAAATGCTTTGGGGACTTGCCAAAAAGGTTGTAATAGCAGACAACTGCGCTACAGTAGTTGATCAGGTGTTTGCAAATAGCGATTCCCAACCTTCGAGCATGTTGATTATTGGGGCAGTCTTTTTTGCCTTCCAGATCTATGGTGATTTCTCCGGATACAGTGATATGGCAATCGGTATGTCGAGATTGTTTGGTTTTGACCTAATGAGGAATTTTGCCTACCCATACTTCTCCAGAGATATTGCTGAGTTCTGGCGTAGATGGCACATCTCCCTCAGTACCTGGTTTAGAGATTACCTATACATCCCTCTTGGAGGAAGCCGGGTTAACAAGGCAAAAGCAATTAGAAATGTAATGGTGGTCTTTTTGGTAAGTGGGTTCTGGCATGGTGCGAACTGGACCTTTATTGCCTGGGGATTTATTCATGCTCTACTATTTCTACCACTACTGTTAGGTGGCTTGAATCGATCAAACCTTGAGCACAAGGATGAGTATTCCTTATCGGAGGTGATAAGAGATGCTCTTAAGATGTTAAGCACATTTATACTGGTATGCTTTGCCTGGGTGTTCTTCAGGGCTCAAAGCATTGGCGACTCCTTCAACTATATCGAAGGGATTTTTAGTAATAAATTCCTTGATTCTAGCTTCTTTGATTCTGTTCCCAATTTGTATTTACCTGTAGTGGGAATATTTGTTCTTCTTATAGTAGAATGGGCTCAAAGATTTAGGCAGCACGGCCTGGATTTTACAGGTAGAAAAATTGCTTTTCCTATAAGACTGGCAATTTATTATTCATTGATTTTCTGCATACTGTACTACGGACAGAGTGATCAGGACTTTATTTATTTCCAATTCTAATGAAGAAGTTCTTAAGACAAACACTCATCGTTTTCGCTCCCTTAATTCTGGGATTGGTCCTTGTTGAGGGGTATAATAGAATTGTTGAAAATGAATACTCCTACAAAGATCAATGGGTAAAGGAGCATGCTAAGGAAATTCGATGGGTCGCACTTGGAAACTCTCATGCCTATTATGGGATCGAACCGTCAAAAATGGAAGCAGGTGGCTTTAATCTGGCCCTTCCGGGCCAATCTGTCTACCTGGATTATTTGTTGTTTGAGCATTACAATCCTGTTCTGGAGAATCTGGAGACCATAGTTGTAAATGTGTCTTATGCCTCATTCTACAGGAACCATGGAGTTGCCAAATGGAGAAGACCTTACTATTACCACAAAATGGGTATCGATTCTGATTCAATGGGTTTCTATAGCGTTTCCAAACTCTGTATGAGCTGTGGTCTTGGGTTTAAACCAGCCGTGAAACCCGTTCTTCAGAAGCTAAAAGGGAAGTCTAATGTTTTGTGCAATGAGGATGGATCATTCAAAAAGAAGGAGCAAGAAACTGGGAATCTTGAAGGAGAGGGGAATTTAGAAAGACATCTTTCAGAATCTGGGAAAGGTTCTAATCAAAGAGCTATTTACCAGATGCTAAGTGAGCTTGCTTTAGAATCTGGTGTGCAGATCATTTTCGTGAAGCTGCCCAAAAGCCAATCTTATCTCAAGGGATTGCCAGAAGAAAAGGTTAAAGCAATGGACAATTTCATTTCTGATCTAGTGTCTTCAAACAATGGTTTTAGCTATCTCAATGCTTGTGACTCACTGGGGCTTGATGATTCCCATTTCTCTGATATCGATCATATGAATTCCAAAGGAGCTGAGGTATTCTCTACTTGGCTAGATGCATACCTGTAGCAATTTAAGCAGCTAAATCCTGTGGTAAAGTTGCCATTCTTGAGTTTTCGCCATTTTTCAACATTTTTGCTGCTTATTACAATTGAAGTATACCCTTAACAAAGCACCCTTTAATGGAGTCTAAGTTTCTAGATTACCTGAGAGATCCAATCGGTCAGGATGACCTCGATTTCCATCAGTTTGAAGCAGAAGAAGAGCAGATCATCAGTGCAGTTTTTGTAAATCCCATAACAAAAGCTGCCTATCCAATTGTTGGTGGAGTTCCAATCATGCTCCCCAATAGCTTTCCAAAAGAGTTCTTAGATAAATTCTCCAGCGAGTTAGCAGAGGTGAATGAAAAGTATGAAGGGAATCTCAGGTTTCAGAAATCTGATTTGAGTTGGAGTTTTTCAGCAGAGTGGGAGCATCACTTTAACACAGAGCTTAGCAAGACCTGGGGTTATTCCGTTCAGGAGCGTTATGACCAATTCCTTTTAAACATTCAATCAAGCAAAGAGGATTTACAGGGGAAATTTGTTTTAGATGGTGGCTGTGGAAATGGCGACCTAACCAAAGAGTTTGCGATCAATGGCTCTATTGCTTTTGGAGTAGACTATTCGGAAAGTGTTCTTTTCGCAGAGAAGCACAGAGACAATAAGAATACCTGTTTTGTTAGGGCAGATCTACGATTCCTTCCCTTTAGAAAGGACCTCTTTGATGTTATTGTCGCCAATGGTGTTATACATCATACGCCAAGTACAGAAAAGACATTTCATGCTATCGCACCATTCGTAAAGAAAGAGGGCAAATATTATGTTTGGCTCTACTCTGAGAAAGGAAACTTTGGATGGAGGGTCAAGAGAAAATTTTTCGATTTCTCAAGGATTATTGTTTGCAGACTTCCTGAGAAAATGCAGGATTGGATCGTGTCTCTTTATGTTTCAATTTTAAAATTGATCTATCCTAAATCGAACAAGGATAGAATGAAGATCGCAATGTATGATTCGATCACTCCCCGATGGAGATATTATCATACACCTGAGGAGGTGGCTCATTGGTATCATCAGGCAGGATTTGGTCCGGTAGTCTTAACACACTTCGATAATGTTTATGGATTTGGAGTTTACGCTCCAAAGATCCCTCAAGAACAAACGCCGGGAAATCACTTTGGCGAGAAAGTGAATTATCACATGAATGAGGCTTAATACCTATTCCTCTTTATTCTTTTTTTCACTGAAGCTCATAATGGTCTTAAAGAGACCAGAAAAGTAAATTGCTACCAACGACAGGCATCCAATTGCAACAGATTTATACAGGATGTTTGGGATAGGAGAGAAGAGGTCTGGTAATTGATGTCCTAGAAATACGATTCCCAATCCCAGGATAAATGCAAGGATCAGTTTTGGGTGAAAGGGGAGGAATCCAAAGAAACTATATAGAACGATCGACCTTGAAACGTTGAGTACCAGCAGCGAAATTAAAGTGGCTAAAGCTGCGCCATTTAGTCCCATCTGCGGAATTAGTATGATGTTCAACACTACCATAAGAATGCAGAACATGATGTTGATGATAGTTTCGTAAATGTACTTTGGACTATTAATCAAAATTGTTCCGTTAATTCCCCCAATAAGTTCAAACAACCTTCCTACTCCGTAGATCAAGAACACAGAGATCCCAACAGCAAAAGATTTAGGCATGAATGTATACAGGTCATCAATTGATGCCCAGATCAGGCTAAAGATCACTCCACCGGCGATAGTGTTGATCAAAGTGACATTCTTGTAGAGATTGTTTATTCCTGCCTGCTTTCCTTCATTCCAATATTTAGCGATAACAGGTCCGGTAACGCGGAAAAAGACCTTAGAAGGAACCAGAATTAGTGATGTTAGATAGACTGCAGTGGAGTAGATGCCATTTTCACCTAAACCAATCATCGCGGATATCATCAATCCATCAAAGGTTAAAGTGAGTGTGTTGGTGATGCCTCCAAGCATAGAGAATAATGAATGCCTGATGAAAGGATAGATCTTCTCTCTTTTAAGATCATCTGATGAAAACTGCAAAGGCATCAACCCATCCAGGAAAAGCTTTATTACCAGAATAAGGAGTATGACAGTATAGCTCCCAACAAAGCATGCAACAAACCAATCGAAATCGACTAATTCAAAATAATAAGCGAGAATAGATGCGGTCTGCAGGAGTCGAAGCATAACCTCCTGAAGGAAGTTGGGGAACACTGTTTTCAATAGTGCTTTTGACCAGGCTGCAAATACATAGAAGAAATGGAAACTTGCACCAAGAGGTAATATCAAAATAAAGTATGATGAGAATAATGGAGATCGGTCAGAGTAAAGATCTTCTATAGGTGATCGAAACAGTAAGACTAATGCTATAGATGCTACAATTCCAATAATGGAAACCAAACTGAAGATTGGAAGAAAAGAATTATGTCTGTTGTCTTCAGTTTGAAATTTTGGGAAGTACTTTACAATAGAAAATTTCAATCCAAGGGTAGAAAATTGAATCAGCAACATGGCTGATTGAATGAAAATCCGAGTTAATCCCAGCTCTTCTTCCTGCAATAGATTTGGGAAAAGAAGAACTGCATTCACAAATCCAATCAGGATCCCTGTGTATGATACAGCTGTGTTTTGCAGTCCTTGTTTTCTAATTTCTCCCATCTATAATCTAAATCAATCCATAAACTCTTCTAACCACAATTCAGTCATTACCAGATGCCAAACCTTTCTCGCATCCTTCGTAATGAAGTTTTGGTTAACCTTATCTACTTCCTCCGAATTGAATATTTCTCTGGTCTTTAGCTGTTCTAATTTATTCTCAATCAATTTTTGCATTTCAGGATTCATCCAAAACTTTGCCGGCACTGAAAATCCTTTCTTCTTCATAGTGAAGGTTCGCGGATCAGCTTTTGGTTTCAATATCTCTCTGAGGATGTATTTTCTTTCTGTCGTCTTTAACAGCAGATCCTGAGGAATTGTCATTGCATATTCGATCAATTTATGATCGAGTAATGGGAATCTCATTTCCAAAGAATGGAACATTGAAAATGCATCTCCTCTGTATAAAGTGTGATTTGCAAGAAAGTGCTTTGAGCTTAGATAAACCATTGCATCAAATAAACTCATTCCCTCAAGGTCGAAACGTTCGTCCCATATGTTTAATGAATTTTCTTGAATTGGGCCTTTGAATAATCTCTTCTTTTCTTCCTCACTGAAAAAGGAATAATTAGCTCCATAAAAGGTCCCATTGGTGTTTGAGAAAACCATGTTGTAGAGGATGTTCTCATTATATGAGTAATCCCTCTTTTTAAGTTTCAGTAAGGGACGAAGGAGTTTACGGAAAGGGTGATACTTGATATACTTGAATACAGGATAACCGCCAAAGAACTCATCTCCACCAAGACCATTCAAGATCACTTTCATGCCCTTTTCATGAGCAACCTTTGATAGAAAGTATACAGGAGGAAGGGCAAATGCAGGTTCTTCAAAACACCGCACATAATCATTCAATTCCGAGAATCCTGTTTTCGAATCAAAGACGCTTATGAGATGCTCAAGACCAAACTTCTTAGCATTTAATCCAGCGAGGTAAGATTCGTCTTCCTGGCTATTGGGGTCGAGAGCCAGAGTTAACCCTTTTAAATTCTGACTCTGATCGGCTGCCATTGCAGTAATCAGTGTAGAGTCAATGCCAGCGCTGAGAAATGAGCTGACTTCCACATCTGAAATCAGTCTGTACTTTATTGATTCTGCAATCAGAGATTCTGTTTTCTCAAGGACTTCTTCTTTGGATTGACGAGTTCTAACTCCAGTAGGGAGATCCCAATACTGTTCCTGTTTGATGTTTCCATTTTCAAGATCGATCTCGAGAAAATGTCCGGGTTTAACAGCCTGGATATTTTTAAATGCAGTTTGCGGTCTTGGACTAACACGATAACTGAAATTATCCCAAAGACCTTCCCGGGATACCTCAGGTGTAATTAGGCCCGAAGCTAGTATAGTTCTGATCTCAGATCCAAAGATTAAAACATCTCCTGCAATTGAATAGAATAGAGGTTTTATACCCAATCGGTCTCTGACTAAAAATGCCTTTTTTCTCTCCAGATCAATAAATGCAAAGGCAAACATGCCACGGAGTTCCTCTAAACAGCTTAGACCCTTTTGTTTAAAAAGACTAAAAAGAACACGGGTGTCTGAATTGTAATTCCAGTTTTGCTCTTTTTCAAGACCTGGTTCAAGTTCTTTGTAATTGTAGATCTCACCATTGAATACAAACAAGGATTGGGCACTTTCCTCATTGTCCATCATTGGTTGGTGTCCATTTTGACTTAGATCAATGATTGAAAGTCGACGATGCCCAAGAAAAATGCTTGCAGTCTCTCCGAGATTACTACCTATTTGTGGCAGTTGATATTCATGAGGAGTATCCTGGCCGCCAAATAATTTAGTTTCAGTTTTTGAATAGGTTAAATAACCTTCATCGTCCGGACCGCGATGTCGCATTTCCGAGGTCATTTTTAATATTGCCTCTGCACCCTGAAATTCGCTCCCCTTTAGATTAATTAAGCCGCTAATTCCACACATCTAATTACAGATTTTTAGATTCTCCCTGAAGGGAAATTCTTTTTGGTGCAAGTGAATATGTGTCCTGGCTTTCGAACCATGTATTGATTTCTATTATCTCAGATTCTGAGAAGTTTACGGTTTTTTTAAAGTCGAAGTTTTTTGGCAACTCCTTATTCCTGGATTTTAAGCTCACCCCAAAGTTTTTAAGTTGATTCTCAACTTTCTGAAGGTATTTGTCGGGTGAGTCGCAGAAATCCTCGTATTGAACATCTATGGTTTTTGAATTTTGTGGCAGGTCTTTTTTTACTGCGCTTAAGATCTCCGAGACCTGTTTTGCAATCTGCATGTGAGCAGGCTCTTCCATTAACCCGGGATATGAATTAGGTTTCATCAACCTCCATTGCTTATCATTTCCATAAGCCTTAATTCTTGCATCTTTTATACTGGAAGCAATTGCCCTGGGGTCTCTGATCACTCGAATGAAAATTGCCTCCGGAAATGTTTCGAGAATCGGCTTGATCGCAAGAGCAAGCTTTAAGTTTTTTGAAATGAAAGGGAGGTCAAAATGCTCAGTAAGGAAAGCAATTGTTGCTCTGATCTCAGCTGCATCTTTCTCAGAAAATGAAAAGTCTCCGTAGTAATCGTTTTCTCTCTCCGGGAAGAATTGGTCCCAGAAGAATAGAGCCCCATTCGGACCCACATCCTGATTTGTTCGTCCAAGACTACTTTCAAAATCAGACACGTAAGGCTTGAAGACATTGAGCCTGCTTTGGGTGTACCAGGCCATGGCATATCTATAAAATGCCATTTGATTTTGGATATAAGCAAAATGGTAGCGATGTACCATTAGCTGGTAAAATAGTGTGGTACCGCTTCTAGGTGGACCGATGACAAAGATTGGTGGATGTTTTAAACCTTTATCCTTGTAAGAGTCAAGGAGCTTTTTATTCTCTTTTCGATGAAATTTGCTCTGAAATTCATTCCATCTTTTAGATATCTCAAAACTGAGATGATCCTTGTCAATAAAGCGTTTAATCCTCTTCGATGGCATTTATAGTGAATTCCAGTAACGCAATTTAAGACAATTACCAGCTTTGGAAATTATCCTTTTCTCTGGCTGCTACGATTTCATCGGGTTGTATGCTCTTCACTTCATTTTCTTTCATCCATAATAAAATAGCCTTATATACTTCAAGGTAGCCTCGAAACTTATATTTGGTGAAGTATTTATTGTGCCAAAGAATACCGAATAAGGCATCGTTTGAATAGGATTCCAAAAGATCCAGAATTGAAGATCTGACATTTGAAGGAGGGTACTTTAAATAGGTCCAGTAAGTAGTATCCATGATTGCCAGTGGAACTTCAATACAATCAAAAGGCTTATTAGATCGCATATCTACCGGGCAATAGGGCTGTGAGAATGAGTTTCTCCAACCTGGCATTTCTGCAAATCCCATACTGCTATCTACCTTAATTTCTCCTTCGTCTAATTCTTCAAAATGCCCTGGATAGTTCAGCTTTAAATAGTGGTTTCTATTGGCGATGGCTTGTTTGCCGAGCTTTTGATTCTCCTCCTTAAATGATTCCGAAGAGATACTCTTATGAAGCCCGTTTTCCCATTGTGAGTTTTCAATTCTTGAAAAACAAGCCTGAACAGATGTGGATCCAAAATCATAATCTGCATTCCGCAAGGGTTTCTCAATTCCCTCCACTTTTACAGGGCCCTGATTAATCAGCCAAAAGAATGTGGACTTTACATCGTATTCATCCTCGATCTTCATGATCTGATCCATATTGAACCAGTACGGATTTTTAAAGAGCTCTCGAAAAACTATCTGTACTAGCCAGTCTATACGACCCTGTTTAAGCGCTGCGAAGCCATCGTATCTAAGGGATCCATAGAAAACATCATTGTCATGCGATAAGAAAACTTTTGATCTCATGGGGGCAGTTTTTCTATGAGCTTTTAGCTTAGGAGTAGCTTCTATGAGTTCAAGTGAATACCTTTTTACAAGGTCTTCAGAAACAACTGAGAACTTTGATTGGTAAGAGTGTTCGAACTTGAATCTTCCAAGATTGTCTAAGTCATCCGAATCAATCTCTTGAGTGTAATTGAGCATATACACTATTGAACTCAGATAATCAGCATTACCATTATTCATGATAATTGGCTGATCAAAAAAATGCTCCTTATGAGAGAACTTTTGTTCTGAAATCTTTCTTAAAAACTCAGTGGAGATAGGAATATCGCATGTGCTATCAGTGCCTATAGTAAGGTCCTCAATAGAAACTGGATCTAGAAATCTGCTCACTACCTCAAGTGCTCTACTGTAAGGTGTTTCGAATGACTCGTATCCGGATGTTAAAAACTTCATGGAATCGAGGTCGAAATAAATAAAAAAAGCGCAGAGAAGAACCCTGCGCTTTCTTTCAATAATGTAATTTGCTATAGGTCGAACTTGATACCCTGAGCAAGTGGAAGCTCAGTGCTCCAATTCAGAGTATTCGTTTGACGACGCATATACGCTTTCCAGGCATCAGAGCCCGACTCACGACCTCCTCCGGTTTCTTTCTCACCACCAAAGGCTCCTCCAATCTCTGCTCCGGAGGTTCCGATGTTTACGTTTGCGATTCCACAATCAGATCCTTTATGTGAAAGGAAGGTCTCCACTTCACGCATATTCAAACTCATGATAGCAGAGCTTAGGCCTTGCTTCACTCCATTCTGCATTCCGATTGCCTCGTTTAGATCACTATACTTCATGATGTAGAGGATAGGAGCGAAGGTCTCATGCTGAACGATCTGCATTTCATTTTTCACTTCTGCAATTGCTGGCTTAACGTAACAGCCGCTTTCATATCCAGGCCCTTCAAGAACACCTCCTTCAACCAGGATAGATCCACCCTGATCTACAATCGCTTTAAGAGCGCTGTTATAGTTGTCAACAGCATCGGTATCGATCAATGGACCAACGTGGTTGTTCTCATCCAATGGATCTCCAATTCTTACCTGCTTGTAGGCATTCGCCAATTTATTCTTTACATCATCGTAGATCGAATCGTGAATGATAAGCCTTCTCGTACTCGTACATCTTTGTCCGCATGTTCCTACGGCACCGAAAACGATACCAGGGATAGCAAGGTCAAGATCTGCGTGCTGAGAAATGATGATTGCATTATTCCCGCCAAGCTCCAATAGAGTCTTTCCAAGTCTTGCTCCAACAGCCTGAGCAACGATCTTACCCATTCGAGTAGATCCAGTTGCGCTCACCAGTGCAACGCGCTCATCTGAGGTCATCATTTCACCAACTTTATAATCTCCTACCAGCAGGCATGAAACTCCTTCGGGGATGTCATTCTTCTTCAAGACATCCTGAATGATTCGTTGACAGGCGATTCCGCAAAGAGGTGCTTTCTCGCTGGGCTTCCAAACACAAACATTTCCGCAGATCCAGGCGAGCATGCTGTTCCATGCCCAAACGGCAACCGGGAAGTTAAAGGCTGTAATGATCCCTACAATTCCAAGAGGGTGATACTGCTCGTACATTCTGTGCAAAGGGCGCTCAGAGTGCATAGTAAATCCGTGAAGCTGACGCGAAAGACCAACTGCGAAATCACAGATGTCGATCATTTCCTGAACTTCACCGTATCCTTCCTGCAGGCTCTTTCCCATCTCATAGGAAACCAGCTTTCCAAGAGGTTCTTTATTCTCCCGAAGTGCTTCAGCCATCTGACGAACAATCTCTCCACGCTGTGGAGCAGGGATCATTCTCCATGTTTCAAATGCGCTTTCCGCTGTCTCAATTATTTGATTGTATTCAGAGGCATCCGCACCGCGAACGCTACCAATAGTTTTTCCATCAACCGGTGACCAGGAAGTGAATGTTTCTCCATTCCCATTCATCCAATTCAAACCGGTTCCTACACCGCTGTTCTCAGCTTCAATGCCGAAGTGTTTCAATACATCTGCGATCATGATTTCAATTTTGCCGCTAATTTAGAAAAAGGCTTAAGTCAATCTCATTGATAGAGAAAGGCTTTTAGAAAAGATATCCACCTGAAGACTCAAAAAGCCTGAGATAATCTTTCAGACCACTTTCAAGTGTCATAAACTCCTGAGCATATCCAGCTTCACGTAAATGACTTAGATCCGCTTCTGTGAACTCCTGATATTTTCCTTTCAGATCATCTGGAAATGGAATGAATTCAATCTCAGTGCCGGGAAGTTCATTTGATATAACCTCCGCCATCTCTTTGAATGACCTGGCCTGACCCGTGCCTACATTAAAGATCCCAGTATGTGGATTTTCAAGGAAATGCAGGTTCACTTTTACGATATCCTCCACTGAGATAAAATCTCTTTTAAAGCCATCGCTGCCTTCAAAGATCTTTAGTCTGGCATTTTCCTTTGCCTGATTAAAAAGGTGAAAAGGGACAGATGCCATCCGCCCTTTGTGATTCTCTTGAGGGCCATAAACATTAAAGTATCTGAAACCTGTAGCTGTAGATTTTAGCCCTTCGGGCCGATTGATCGCTCTGCGCAGGAACTGATCAAAAAGTAGTTTAGACTCTCCGTAAAGGTTTAATGGAGCTTCGCAATCGGCTTCCTCTCTGAAGCCATTATCTCCATTTCCGTATACAGCCGCGGAGCTGGCGAAAATGAAAGGGATCTCAAGTTCCTGTGCGTGATTGAAAAGTGCAAAGGTGTAGCCCGTATTCTGACGTAGAATATAGTCTGGTCGACTCTCAGTAGTATCGGCGCAAGCCCCCTGGTGAAGGATAGCCGTGAGATTTTTATAGTCCTGATGCTTTTCAAGGAACTCCTCAATACCAATGATCTCCTGGTATTTCAGACCCTTTATATTTCTTTCTTTTGCTCCATTGAGATCGTCAACAAGTATGAGATTATCATAACCCGCCTTATTTAATCCGTAGACCAAATTGCTTCCTATGAATCCGGCTGCTCCGGTAACAACGATCATTTTAGGTCGATTTCGTCAGCACTTACTACTGCGGTTCCAAACTTCGCTATCACAATTCCTGCAGCCTTATTTGCCAGACTTGCAGATTCTTTAAAAGACATTCCTTTAGATAAGCCAACAGCTAGTGCAGCAATCACTGTATCCCCGGCTCCACTGATATCAAAGACCTCTTTGGCTTCAGTTGGGATATGGCTTACTTCATTTTCAGAGATAAGACTCATTCCTTTCTCAGATCTCGTCACAAGAAGGTGTTCAATCTGGTAGTGCTTTCTTAGTTCTTTCCCTACTGCTTCTATTGCGCTATCCTCATTAGGGAACTCAGCTCCGGCAGCAGCTTTAAACTCTTTGAAGTTAGGACTGATAAGCGTTGCACCGCGATAGGCTTCCCAATCGACCCGTTTAGGGTCAACTAAAACCTGAATACCCTTTTCGAAGGAGGAAGTGATAATGTGAGAAAGGACAGCATCGCTTAGCATTCCTTTTCCATAATCAGATACTACTATCAGGGAAGCATCACCAAGATGATGATCGAAGAGAGTTTTTATTGCAAGATCCTGTCCGGATTGGTCTTCACTTGGAGATTCAAAATCCAGTCTTGCTATTTGTTGCTTATCCGCGATCACTCTGGTTTTAAGAGTGGTTGGATGGAAACCAACAGCCGAAAAAAAACGGACTCCTTTCTCAGAGCATAGATCTTCTAAGGTCTCGGCATTAGAATCCTGACCGACAGAGCCGATCAGCATTGACTCGCCGATCAGACTGCTGATATTATGTGCAACATTTGCTGCTCCTCCCAGTCGGTAGATATCTTGTTTAACCTGGACGACAGGAACTGGAGCTTCTGGTGAAACACGGCTTACCTGACCGCTTAAGTATTGGTCGAGCATTACATCACCTATAGTCGCTATGAGTTTTTGAGTGTTCAGATCCTTGAAATTTGAGCCGAAATTAAGCTAGTTCTTCATACTATTTATGATGTCGAAGGGATTCAATCGCGTAAGATCAAGTGTGAAAGTGATTCTGTGACCGTATTTGTTGATCCCGTATAGCTCTTGATTCTCTTTGATATTGTTGGTGGTCACAAATGGGAAATGCACTGCCAATACCTCTGGAATAATTGCGATAGATGCACCTAATTCTGCAAATGCGGCTATCTCTCCATCTACGAATACTTCCCCAACTCCTATGCTTGCGAAGGGTCGTATGGGTAGTTTCCAAACAAAGGAACTGGCAAGATTCATAGTAACGATCCATTCATCTGTGGTGGCGGGAATCAATGATCTGAATCCACCATCTACGATTGCTGTTTGTCGTCTCGAGAAAGATCCATAGCCACTTCTATCGAGATAGATCTGATCGAATGTATGGTCGCTGGGGAAGCGTTCAGCAACATTCACATTAGTAGGTGACATTGCCGCTGTAAACCTTCTGTTTGGAGGAACTGGCCCATACGTTGGATTATTCACCGGTGAGGCATCCTTCAGGAAAACTCCACCAAAGAATCTAAGGTCAAGTCCTTTCCTGGGATTAGGGTAATTGATCTTTATTCTACTTGTGGTCTGAATGGCTATGAAATCAGTACAGTGTTGCCAGGTGGCAGAGAAGCTGTAAGGCATTCTAACCCTGCTATCGCGAAGGGCGTATTTTATCTCATTGGTATGGTAGTACTGCAACACTTCCTCCTCCTGATTGGTATTGGAATTAGTTGCTTTGAAATCCTGAAGGATGTTGATGCTTCTATAGCTCAACTTATGCTCAAATGAGCTGGTGGGATCCTTCTTCTTGAAAGTGAGTTCAATTTTTGGAGTGATCTTATTGAAAGCCAGAAACTTCGTGTTTCCTGCTTCATCATCGTACCAATGGTTATAGTTGAAGCGCATGGTGTTTAGCTCGATTCTGACACGCTGCAACTTCTTTGGGTACCAGTTATAAGCTAATTGAGCCATTCCGGTAATGTCAATCACTCCGGTTGAGAATAATGGCATAACTCGATATTCGAAAGGGACCCGTGGTGCGATAGAGTTATAGAATGCCACCCCAACCATTGTCTTATCGTAATTATTCCACCCCACGATCGGCATCCAGTAAATGTGTTTCCTCTTAGGATTCTCAATGGTTCCCAGCATTTGGAACTTACGCTTGACCTTCATTTTCTCTCCACTTCCCTTCAGGGCAGAGAAATTGTCGAAACGGAAAAGGTCCTGAGAGATATAGTCGGCATCAACATGGGCTTTTGTGATACCGGGTTTCATTATCAGACTTTGCTTTTCCTCAAATCCTTCGGTCCAAATAGTGTAGCTCGTATCTGCTTCCCAAACAGTCATTGGGTATGGTATCGCAAAGTCACCTTTGTTCACCATTTCAATAGTGGGCTGATCTCCATCCATGTAGAACTTCTTCATTCTGAGATCTACCTTTCCCGTACTGCCCAGTAACTCATCAAAAAACCAGGTCAGGGAATCCCCATGTTCTTCAATGACATGGGCCTGAAAATCTTCCGGACCGGGGTGTTTGAATTTCCAGTTTTCATAATAGCTCTTCATGATCCTGTCAAACTCTTCAGTTCCCAGATATTGCTCGAGATATCTAAAGGACCTACCGGTCTTGGAGTAGATCATTGCCCCGTAATTATATGAGGTGAATTCTTCCGAGTGCAGATTACTGGATTGGTCTTCATTTTCTCTGGCCACCCATAGGTATGAGAAATCACTCAAGTAATCCCAGCTGATATCTGCAAGGTCTCCAAGATTTGCGATCTCATCAGGAACCGTCCCTCCGGTAAAATTCATATGCGGAAAGTACTCTCTTACATACCTGCTCTCGTAGTAAGTATTCATCCCCTCATCCATCCATGGATTGTCTCTTTCATTGCTGGCTAGAATTCCATAGAACCAATTGTGTCCAACCTCGTGCATGATGACAAGCTCAGTAATGAACTTGTTTGGGTACTCCCCAATGACTGTGATCATTGGATACTCCATCCCGCCTCCGGCGGAAATGGTGCCATCAACAGCCGATGCCTGTGGATAGGGATAAGGACCAACATTTTTAGAGTAAAACTCCACAGAGCGCTTTAAATAGAATGCAGACTTCTCCCAAACCTTTTTGTTGTAGTTCGTATAGTAAGCGTACACGGGAATCTGCGTGCCATCTTCGAGAACTGCAGTATCGATGTTTACCATCCAACGCTTATCTGCAAACCATCCAAAATCATGAACGTCATCTGCTATAAAGTGCCAGGTTCTGGTTTCCTCATTTGAGGGAGGGAACTTATTATTCGGAATAGCATTCTTTCCCTGCCTCCAGCGCTCTTCTATAAAATCCCAATTCTCTGAGATCTGCTGAACCCCTGATGCGGCAACTATGTAGTTGGATGGTAAAGTGATCTTAATATCAAATGACCCAAATTCTGAGTAGAACTCTCCCTGGTTCAAATAGGGCATGGGGTGCCATCCATCTTTATCATACACTGCGGGCTTTGGATACCACTGGGTGATTTGATAGGATTGATCTACATGACCAAGTCGGGAGAAGTTATTTGGGATCTTAACCCGGAAAGGACTTTCGATCTTTAAGGAATCTCCGGGAGCCAGGGCTTTGGCTAGTCTGAGAATCCCAATATCCGGATTGATGGAATCTCGCTGAAAGAAGATCGTATTTGTTGGAGAGCTGAATGAAAGCTGGTCTATGAAACCTTGTTCTTCAGGTTTTGCGTTGAATAAGGAGAGGTCTCCCTGTTTCATCATCTGCTTCGCGAGTGCTGTCTTTGGATCAGAGTATGCATTTGGCCAAAGGTGGATGTAGATTATCTCCAGAGTATCAGGCGATTGATTGTGATACATCATGGCCCAGTCCCCAGTTAGTAGATGTAATTGATCATCGAGGCTAAGCTTGATCTCGTAATCCACAATTTGTTGGAAATAATCATCCCCCTGAGCAAATGAAATGGAGGAGATTAAAAGTGCAAAAAGGGCGAATTTGATCCTTGACCTCATAATGATTGTTATAAGGTTGAAAATTAGTGCATTCTAACTGAGATTTTCCCGGCGGTGGTCAGGACTATCTGCTTTTAGATTAATTTTGCACCCACTGGTTGGGACGCAAGATCTTGAGTATTAATTCCTAACCATTAAATGTTCTATGCATGTTTGAGAGAGAGGATGATGACTTTTCAAGAGATGATATTGCTTCAATGGTGAAGCAATTCGAAGAGGCACTAGAAAACAATATTCAGGCCTTCTTCGATCACTCTGCTTTCGAATACATTATTGATTATTACGAGGATCAAAGAGAGTACGATCGCGCTCTTGCTGCAGTGGATGCAGCTTTGTCCCAATACCCATTTTCTTCAGGCTTAATGACAAAACAGGCGCAACTCCTTGCTGAGGAGCGCAGATATGATGAAGCATGGGAGATTCTTGACAAGGCTGAAACTCTGGATCCAAATGAGTTGAACATATTCCTTGTGAGAGCAGATATCTGTGTTTGGATGGGCAAGCACGAGGAAGCGGTTCGTCAGATCCAAAAGGCATTGGATATCACGGATGAATCAGAACACGATGATATCTATCTGGAATTAGCGGATGTTTACGAGGATTGGGAGAAATATCTCGAGGTCATCGACTGCATGAAGAAAGCTCTCTACATCAATCCAAAGAATCCGGAAGCTCTGAACCGAATTTGGTTTGCCTATGAGCTTACAGAGGATTACGAAGATTCGATGAAGTTCCACACCGAGTTTATCGATATTGAGCCATACAGCTTTATTGCCTGGTATAATCTCGCTCATGCTTGCGCAGGGTTAGGATTGTACGACAAGGCCAAAGAGGCATTCGATTATGCTATTGCGATCAATGAGCGCTTTGATGCTGCCTACACTGATTGTGGGGATCTGTTATTTAATGATGGTCGTTTCCGCGATGCCCTTGAATACTACCATGAAGTATTGAAATTCATGCAGGCTCCAAGGAAAGAGTTGCTGATCTCAATGGCATCCTGCTATTCGAAGTTGGAAGAGTATAAAAGGGCGCGGTACTACCTGCGCAAGTGTTTGAACTTAGATCCTGGCTACGCCGATGCCTATTACAGGATCGCAGAGAATTACAGAGAAGAGGAGAACTGGGAAAAGGCATTGACTTATTTCGATAGGGCGGTAAAACTTTCTCCAAAGGATACTGATTTCATGACTGGTCTGGCTGATGCTTACTTTAACCTTGGCAGAGCCGATGAATCAATAGAGCTTTATCAGCAGATCGTTGATCTTGACCCGAGAGACCGTGAGCATTGGATCAATCTGGCGGCAGCCTTATTCGATTCTGAAGCTTATGAGGAATCACTTGAGGTTCTTGAGAAATCTGAGAAGCTCTTTGGAGATAATGCTTACATCTTCTATGTGAAAGCTGCCTTCCAATACTACCTCGGACATAAAAGCGAAGCTTTAGTGAATCTTCAAAAGGGTTTGCTAAAAAACTACGGGGACCACCTGCTCATCTTCAGCATCAATCCCGATATGGAACAGGATGCCGATGTGATGGAAGTGATAGAGCAGTACGGGATCTGATTTGCAAAATTGCAGATATGCAAAATTGCAAATTGATGTGCTGATGAATTTCCGGATTATCCCATTATCCTATTACCCCATTTTACGTTTCTTTGCCCGATGAATTACATCGCACTCTTTCTTAAAGGTGTTGCAATGGGCGCAGCCAATGTGATCCCGGGCGTTTCAGGAGGCACAATTGCCTTTGTTTCCGGTATTTACGAGCGCTTGATAAAAGCAATCAAATCATTTGATCCCGAGGCTCTGAAGTTTCTCTTGAAGTTTGATCTGAAGGGTTTTGCTAAACACACCGATCTGCTTTGGTTAGGGGTCTTGTTTGCTGGAGTGGGAGCAAGTGTAATAACCCTGGCAAAGCTTCTTGAGTTTTTATTTTGTCGTTATGAGATTCTAACTCTCGCCTTCTTTTTCGGATTGATCCTGGCCTCTGTTTATCTGGTTGGGAAATACATTGAAAAGTGGAATACCCAAACCGTAGCTGGAGTGATAATCGGGACAGCAATTGCAGTTTCAATTGGCTTCCTCAGTCCGGCTAATGCAAATGATGGATTCATCTATGTTTTCATTTGTGGGATGGTAGCTATTAGCAGCATGATCCTTCCTGGACTGTCGGGATCATATGTCCTGCTATTAATGGGAAATTACCTTCTCATTCTTGGAGCTATCTCAAATCTTGAGTTTAAGATCCTAATACCTTTTGCTTTAGGATGCGGAATTGGATTAGTGGCATTCTCCAATCTTGTGGCATGGATGTTTGATAAGGCCCGAGATCTGGTAATGTCTCTGTTAACTGGATTTGTTTTTGGCTCGCTCTACATTATTTGGCCCTGGAAGACAACCGTCTTCAAAGAGAATTCGGCAGGAGAATTTATCGATAAGAAAGGAACTATTCTTTCAGCAGACCAGCTCTGCACTGAAGGAATCGTTTTGAGTTATGAGCGATATCTACCGGGAATGGAACAAAACCTTATTCCTGCTCTTGGATTGATTCTGGCTGGTATTGGAGTTGTTCTTCTAATCGAGTTTCTGGGTAGGGATAAACCAGAAACGGCTTAGTCTCATTACCTTTCCAAAGTGGGAAATGAACGCACATTCGGACTGATCGGAGCGCAGCTCCAACACAGTTTTTCTCAAGACTATTTTAGAAGGAAGTTTAAGCAAGAAAGCATTGATGATGCCGATTACAAGAACTTCGAGCTCGGCGTAATAGATGAGTTTACTCAACTGATCCTGGAGAATTACTGCATTCGCGGTTTGAATGTTACGATACCCTACAAGGAACAGATCATTCCATTTCTTGATGAGCTAGAGCCAGATGCAGCTGTCATTGGCGCGGTAAACACCATCCAATTCAAAGATGGTTTGCTAAAGGGTTTTAACACCGACCACATTGGCTTTAGAGACAGTTTGAAACCACTGTTGCTGGATCACCATAAGAAAGCTCTTGTACTTGGTACAGGTGGTTCGAGTAAAGCAGTGAGATTCGCTCTGGCAGAATTGGGGATTGAGATTTCAGGAGTGTCCAGAGATCCAAAAGAAGGTGACCTTTCCTACTTGCAGCTGACTTCAGAAATCATTTCAAATCACAAGTTGATCATCAATACGACTCCTCTGGGAATGTATCCTGCTATAAATGATGCGCCTGAAATACCATATGATTCAATAGGAAGGAAACATCTGCTTTACGATCTGATCTACAATCCGGAGGAAACAGTCTTTCTCAGAAAGGGGAAGGAGAGAGGAGCAGAAGTGAAAAATGGAGAGGAGATGCTGATCCTGCAAGCTGAGGCTGCCTGGGATATCTGGAATTAATCTTCTATCTCAAGCGGCTCGTTTTCTTCTGTTGAGCCAATGGCGTCCTGCATCATTCCGGTGTCGATTGACTTTGAGGATTTGGCACCCATCTTTTTCAGGTTTTCGATCTTCCCAACAATGTTCCCTCTGCCATCAACCAGTTTGTTTCTGGCCTCCAGATAGGTCTTCTTGGAGGTATCAATTTGCCTTCCAAGCTTTTCAAGATCCTCTACGAAGCCAACAAATTTATCGTAGAGCTTTCCGGCCTCTTCAGCAATTTTTGTCGCATTTCGAGTCTGGTTTTCCTGACGCCAAATACTGGCAATTGCTCTCAAACTTGCAAGCAGGGTAGAGGGAGATGCAATTACAATTTGCTGGTCAAGGGCTTTTGTGAATAAGCTATCATCCAATGATAATGCAAGACTAAAGGCTGGCTCAACCGGGATAAAGAGAAAAACAAAATCCAATGTTTTCACTCCATTGAGGTTCTGATAGCGCTTTTCAGAAAGTTCCTTGATATGCTTCCGAACAGAGTCGAGGTGAGCTTTAGCTGCCTGCTCTCTCTCTTCATCGGTATCTGCATTTACAAATCGGTCATAGGCAACCAGTGAAACTTTAGAATCAATGATCAGGTCCTTATCATCCGGGAGGTGAACGATCACATCCGGTTTCCTTGAGCCTCCTGTTTCATCATCAGTAAGATTGCTCTGAGTTTCGTACTCTACACCTTTCTTTAAACCTGAATGCTCTAACAGTTTCTCCAGAATTTGCTCACCCCAGGTACCCTGAGTTTTGGATTCGCCTCGAAGTGCCTTTACCAGACTCTGAGCATCTTCCGACATCTGGTTATTCAACCTTGTCAGGTTTGTGATCTGTTCTTTCAGAGTGGCGTGATGCTCTATGCTTTCTTTTGAGTTCTTTTCTACCTTCTCCTCGAAGTTTTTGATCTTCTCTGAAAGAGGATTCAGAAGCGTTTGCAGGCTTTCTTTATTGGTTTCTTTGAAGGACTTTCCTTTCTCCTCGAAGATCTTGTTTGCAAGATTCTCAAACTCACGAGTCATTTCTCTTCTCACCCTCGCGATCTCTTCTTGCTGTTCACTTAGCTTTTGCTCTAGATTTTCATTGTTTGCTCTTTCGGCAGCAATCTCAGAGATCACTTTCTCCTTTGCTTCTCTTTCGATCTTCAGCTCGCTGGCACTATCATTTAACTGTTCTTCAAGTGAGCGAACACGCTCTTCCAGAATTCCACTATTGTCCTCCTCTCTCTTTGAACGAGCAAAGAAAAAGCCAGCGACCGCACCAACGATCAATCCAATTATCAAAAATCCGTAACTCATAATTTCGCTGTGACTTGTTTAAAGGTAAACTCAATCGGCTGCTAAGCCTCCTCACTAATCAACATGTTACTAAGGTATTTGAGTAAACCGCAACCTATCTGCGCTGTTAAATCTTACCTAATCTTATCTTTGCACCAAGTACTAGTTATGCCCAATTCCGAATCTATTTCTTTCGACAACACTGAGCTTGCTTACAAGCATCTGAGCAGGAAGGAATTGAACCATGCGACCAAGCTATTCAAATTGCTCAATCAACGCTCATTGGTGAGTCTGGGGACAGCAATGACGGAGATAGCAATGAAGATCCACTTGCCGATCACTCCCTTTGTGAAGCCGATCATTTTTGACCATTTCTGCGGCGGAGAAACACTTGCTGAAACAAAGAAGCTGGTCAACAAGCTCGCCACATATGATATGGGTGTGATGCTTAACTACGGGGTGGAAGCGATCAAATCTGAAAAGGGCTTTGACCAAACACTTGCCATCAATACAGAAGCGGTTGAATACGCAGCTGAGAACCCAACGGTTCAGGTTGTTTGTGTCAAGGTTTCAGGCTTTGGACGATTCGAACTCTTCGAAAAGAAACAGGCACAAGGCGAACTTAGTGAAGAAGAACAGATTGAGTACAATCGAATTCTTAACCGCCTTGATTCCCTATGTAAGCGCGCAGTAGAACTTGGTGTTTGTTTGTACATGGATGCAGAAGAAACCTGGATTCAGGATGTTCTTGACGAGATCACAAATGATCTGATGAAGAAGTATAATAAGGGGAATGCCTGGATCTACAATACTTTCCAAATGTATCGTCATGATCGCCTTGAGTATTTAAGGGAGATGATTGGCCTAGCAAAGGCAGAAGGCTTTGTTCTCGGAGCCAAGCTTGTACGTGGAGCTTATGTAGAAAAGGAAAGAGAGTACGCGAAAGATCACGGTTTAACAGACCCTATTCAACCCAATAAGGCAGCCACCGACCGCGATTACGACCTGGCTGTAACTCTATGCTTTGAGAACCTCGACCATGTTGCGGTTTGTATCGCATCTCATAATGAAGAATCAAACCTAAGGGCAGTTGATATTATGGATCAAATGGGAATTGATAGAAAGCACCCGAACATCTGGTTTTCTCAACTCTATGGAATGGGAGACCATATCTCATTTAACCTTGCAGCCTTCGGAGTCAATGCAACAAAGTATGTTCCCTATGGTCCGGTTGATAAAGTGATTCCTTACCTGATTCGTCGAGCCGATGAGAACAGCTCAGTTGGTGGACAGATGAGTAGGGAGCTTAAGCTGCTTATCGCAGAACAGAAAAGACGCCGAACGCAAGGGAAATAGGTGATGGTTTCTTTATTGAATGTAGTTAATGTGGCTAATGTGGTCAATGAGTTTGAGATTGATTGTAGGGCCACAACTCTAATTTTCACATTATCCTATTACCCCATTACCATATTATCGATTAGTAAGTAGGGGTGGGTTTAAAAACGTTTGTGCCACCTCTAACCCTTCGCTGCAAGCTACGGGTTACGCGGCCCTGTGATCAAGATCGTAGTTCTACTCTAGAGTTCTTTGTGGCATTTAGTATCTGCAGGAATTGCATTTGTTGTTGTACTGCCTTCACAAGTTAATGTGGTTAATGTGATCAATGAGTTTGAGATTGATTGTAGGGCCACAACTCTAATTTTCACATTATCCTATTACCCCATTACCATATTATTTTATCTTCCACGCTCTTACCAGAACCGGAATAATCAGCAGATCTGCAAAAAGAGCAGTAAACAGGGTCAGACTTATCAGCAGCCCTGCATTAAAAGTGGCTGGGTTCTTTGAGAAAAGCAGAATTGAGAATCCAACGAAAAGAATGACAGTGGTGATCAGGATCGCTTGCCCGGTCTCAATAAAGGTATGTCGGAGGGCGCGTTCGGTGCTTCTGCCCTTGGCAAGCTCAAGCTTGAATTTTGAAAGGAAGTGAATGGTATCGTCGACAGCAATTCCAAAACTGATCGCGAAGATGATGCTAGTTGGTGCGTCGAATTGAATATTCAGGAATCCGATCGCAGCTGCACCTACTACAAGTGGTAAAAGATTCGGTACCAGAGAAATGACCACCATTTTGAAATTCTTAAACAGTAATGCCATCAGTAAACTCACAGCCAGGAATGCTATCATTAATCCGGTGATCAAACTCTGACGCAGATACACATTGTTTTTGTCAACCAGAATTCCAGTACCTGTTTGTCTAAAGGTTGCTATATCCGGGTCAGTGTACGTAGTAATGAAGCTGTCAACCTTTCCCTGAATAAGCCTAATATCCTCAAATCCGATGTCTCTGATCTGACCGGAAATCCGCGCGAAGCGCAGATCCTCGCTTACTAAAATATTGACATCCCCTTTGATTGGTGAACCAAAAGTAGACTCTAGTTTCTTCAACTTCTTTTCAGTAGTCGGAAGTTTATAGTAGGATTGTACATCTCCCCAATAGCCTCGGTTTAAGCTCTTATACAAGGTTGTGACTGAATTCACAGCCCCGATCTCCGGTATGGTCTTAAGGAGCTGTTCGATAGTATCAATCTGCTCCAGGACAGCTAGATCAGTAACCTGCATACTATCACCTGCGGTGACCATAATTTCAAAAGGCCTGAATCCATAAAATTGCTTCTCGAAGAATTCAAAGTCGGCAATGATCCTCGAATCGCGAGGTATGGTATTATAGACCTTCGTATCGTCAGTTATGCTTGATATGCCCCAGGCAGAAATTCCAATCACGATTGCTATCCCAACCAGGATCTCTCTTGGTCTTTGCTTTGTGAAATAGTAGAACCCGAGAAGCCATTTCTTCATCCACTTCAGATTCGCTCGCGGACGTTGAATTCGCTCGACCTTCACTCCGGCAAGTATGGCGCTTACAAAAAGGATCACCGTGATATAAGCGATCATTACTCCAATTGCACAAGTAATTCCAAACAATCTTATCGGAACAATTCTCGAAGTAAGAAGTGTGGTGAAACCAATAGCAGTTGTAAGTGAGGTCATTAATGTAGCGACACCAATTTCTCTAATGGTAATATTTAGCGCTTGGCGCCGATTATAACCCTTCTGTAATTGATCGGTATAATTGGAGAAGACATGTACCACATCAGATATCCCTACAATTACCATCAGAACCGGATAAAGCGCGCTTACCAGATCGAGTGGAGTTTTAGATATTGCTACATAACCCATGAAGAGCGACATGGATATTCCCACAGCCAGCAGAGCAATTACTACAGCTGCCAATCTTCGGAAGATCAGCCAAAACACGAGGGCAACCAATAAGGCTGAAAGTGCTGTGCTGATAATGAATTCCTGCTGTTGCAGTTCAACGATCTCCTTTTGAAAGAAGGCTTTCCCGAGTAGATGAATGTCCTCTAATCCGGCATCGGCCGCCAGGCTGTCAATTTGCCGGATCAATAAGGCACTTTCTGGCTGTCCAAGGCTGTCGAGGGTCTTAACAATGATACACAAGGTCTTGCCATCCGCTGAGACCATTCGACCATTATAGCGCTCGTCCTGAGCGATCCAGGCACTATCGCGTGCGAGCTTTTCAGGATCCTCGAAGTTCAAAACAGGGTAGGAGGTAACGAGGAATTGTGCTTTTACAAATCTCCTTTCAACAGTAACCGAGGTACTTGCCTTTACATATTCAAGGCTGTCACAAGCTCTGGTAAGGAGATGAGCTTTTGCCAGGAATGCAGAATCGTAAATACTGGGTTCATTCTGGATACCGATCAGTACGAAGTTGTCGTCTGGTTCAAAATGAGTTCTGAACTCGTTAAAGAAGTCTACGTCCTCATCTCCATCGGGGAAGAACCGTTCGAAATCATAAATGAACTGGATATCCTGTGCTCTCCACAAGCTGATCGCTGTTAAGCATACAAAGGCAATTAGGATAGGAAGCCTGAACTTGAGGATAAACATTACAGTGGCAAGAACGCTTTAGATACCAATTGGTTGAATAAACCTGTGTTGAAAGAATTTGACTTCAATTTTCGACGGAAGGCCTTTAATTTGATTACAAGACTACGAGAAATTCTATTGGCCTGAATACCGAGGAGCATGCAGCAGTATCACGATCTTTTACAGAGAATTTTAGATGAAGGAGCCCAAAAGGGAGACCGCACAGGAACCGGGACTTTGAGCGTCTTCGGGCATCAAATGCGTTTCGACCTTTCTGAGGGTTTTCCGCTTATCACTACCAAGAAACTTCACCTTAAATCGATCATACACGAATTGCTGTGGTTCCTTACCGGGGATACTAATATTCAATATCTGGCTCAGAACAAAGTGCGCATCTGGGATGATTGGCCATATGCTCATTATAAAGACAGTGATGAGTTTGCCGGTGAAGATATCCGCGAGTTTGCTGAGCGCGTGGCAAATGATGATGCTTTTGCTCAAAAATGGGGAAAGCTGGGCCCTGTTTATGGTTACCAATGGAGATCATGGCCTTCGGCCGATGGTGGTCATATTGACCAGATCAAGCAGGTGATGAACATGCTGGAGAATAATCCAAACAGCCGACGCATGATCGTTTGCGCATGGAATGTTGGGCAGATCGAACAAATGGCTTTACCTCCATGTCACTGTATGTTCCAATTCTATGTGGCAGATGGTAAGCTAAGTTGCCAGCTTTATCAGCGCAGCGCAGATACTTTCCTTGGAGTTCCATTCAATATTGCTTCTTATGCATTGCTCACGCACATGATGGCTCAGGTGCTTGGTTTAGAGGCAGGAGACTTCGTTCACACCTTTGGCGATGTTCATCTCTATCTTAACCACATCGATCAGGCTCAGGAGCAATTAACAAGAGATTTTCGACCACTTCCACAATTGAAGATGAACCCGGAGGTTAAATCTCTGTTTGACTTCAAGTACGAGGATTTTGAGATCCTTGGCTACGATCCGCATCCGCATATCAAGGCTGCGGTTTCGGTTTAGAATTCTTTAATTACAGTTATGGCTGAAGAGGATAGGGATAAGATTTTAGATCTGCCCGAAAAAGGCAGGTCCAGGCCTCAACGATTTGATCTGTTTATCATGCTCTCACTTGGAATTATCCTGGTGGGTTTGTTATTCAAGATCATGCATTGGCCATTTGGCAGTGAGCTTACTGTAATCGGCGCGATAGCGCTCACCATTTCCTATGGATTGCGCTTTGCACTCTCTCCTCAAAAATCCATGCTGGACCTTTTACGCCTGGTCTTTGGTTCGGCTTTACTTGTTTCCATTATCCTGAATATGACAGGTTTTAGATACGGAGATACGTTGATAACATTCGCCATGTGGCTCCTCTTGCCTATCCTAGTTTTGTGGCTGATTTCATACTTTCGACCCAATGACAAATAAGCCTGTTAAGATCACAATGATAGCCGCAGCAGCGAAGAATCTCACAATTGGAAAATCAGGAGATCTGCCCTGGAGATTACCGGATGATATGAAGTTCTTCATGGATACTACAACCGGTCACCCTGTTATCATGGGAAGGAAATCATACGAGGCGCTGCCTCCAAAATTTCGACCACTTCCAAATCGCACCAATATCATCGTGACGAGAAATCAGGATTATCAGGCCAATGAAGCAGTGGTTCTCACTGATATCCAATCTGCCATTAAATACGCTGAGACGATTGAAGCTGAAGAGATCTTTATTACCGGAGGCGGGGAGATCTACAAGCTTGGCCTGGATCACGCTACGCATATCTACCTAACAGAGATTAATGCAGAGGTGGAAGGTGATGCTCATTTCCCTGAATTCGATCGCTCAGAATGGCAGGAAGTTTGGAGAAAGCACCATCCTAAAGACGAACGCCACGGATTCGACTTCGACTTCGTCTTGTATGCGAGGAATGAGGAAAAATAGCTGAATCAATAGCTCATTTCCTTCGTAGATTAAACCTAGTTAATTGAAGAGCGTCCAATGATCGATCATTGGCTGAAGAATTTGAGCGCATGAAGCAGATCTTACCCCTCTTTCTATTAATTTTTGCCTTTGCCTGTTCCAAGGATACGAACCTGATTCCCGGCAATACTGCTCCCCCGGATAATACGGTTGAGGATCAGACCATCATCAACTACATCAATAAATCTTACATCAGTCTGCTAAGCAGAGAGCCTAACTCACAAGAGCTTCAAACTGCATTTGACGCCCTACGGGCGGATGATTTTTCAGACACATCCAGAGTTGAGTTCCTGCAGACTGTCATCGATGACCCGGCTTACCTGGATAACGTCTACGCGAATGCCAGAGAAGAACTTCTGAGAGGTGCAGACACAACTGATATATACATTCAATGGAATGGCTTAATGCAAGCCTTGAACGATCCAAACCTGGCTCCATTCTATCCTCTCATTCAGGAAGAGATAGATCGAATGGAGGATTTGATGGATGTTCCAGAAGATCTTGCCTCGGGCGCAATTGATGTTACTGAGATGTATAGGAGAGTGGTTAATAATTCCCTCTATGACGATTTCAATATGGGAACAGAGAATTTCATTATCTCCACTTTCCAATTCTTTTTACACCGATCTCCAACAGGCACTGAGTTAGAAGAGTGCACCAAGATCGTAGACGATAATGAAGGTGTGATGTTCCTGCAAACAGGAGAGTCCAAAGATGATTATCTGGACATCTTCTTTGCCTCGGATGGATATTACGAGGGGCAGGTGATCTACCTCTATGAGAAGTATTTATTTAGGACGCCTCTTTCAGAGGAGATGAGTTTTTACGCACAGATCTATAAGGCAAATAATAATTATCCTGAACTGCAGACTTTGATTCTGAGTCAGGATGAATTTGCTGGATTATAAAATGAATGGCATGAGAAATTACCTGATCATTTTTGCTGCAATAGCCCTTAGCATGAGTGCCTGTAAGAAAGACTCGACTCCAGTATTCGGTGTCAATGATGTAGATGTAAGCTCGAATACCGGCGATAAGGATAACCTGAAGTCGGCAACTGAATTCATTTCCATTGCCTACGCCGACATCTTTCAGACTACAGTGACTTCTCAAACTCTTGATGCTTTGACCGTCCCTTATGTAGCATTCGGAGATAATACAGTGATTGAGGATATGATCATCAGGAACTTCCTGAACGAGCCAACTGCCATTATCCCAAGCGAGCAAGATATGAGAGCAGATATTCCTGCTTTCATCAATGAGGCCTATAGCAGGTTTTATAATCGTGAGCCCGATGCCTTTGAGGCATGGCAATGGGAAGAGTATATAAATAGTGATCAGGATCTCACGGTTGAGGTGATCTATTATGCATTTATGACTTCGGAGGAGTACAGGTACTATTAATCGACAGCTTATGAAAAGAAGGACATTCATACGAAAAGCGGGAATGACAGCAGCGGGTGTTGCACTTTTTCCTACGATCCTTCCGGCAGGGACGGTCTTTGCAAAAACGGGAGCGAGGAAAGTAAACCATGTGGTATTCTGCCTATTCGCCGGAGGAGTGAGAAACCTGGAATCTGTTCAAAAAATAGATGGTAACCTGATGCCTTATACACTGAATGGATCTGAGAGCATTAGTCCTGATATAATTGGGGGAATGTCTAGCCTGCCAATGAATAATGGCAGTACACTTCAAAGTGAGTCCACCTTCTTCAAAGAGTTTAGATACGCGCAAGGGCCAACCGGTCACTACAATGCTCATGGCACAGCGATCACGGGAAACTATGTTTTGGAGAATGTCCAGATCAAGGAACCACCAAAGAATCCAACCATTTTCGAATTGTATCGCAAGCATAACTCATCCAGCAATTCAGCATTGAATGCCTGGTGGGTGACTGATTCTCTGGGACCTTATCCTGCTTTGAATTATTCAAGTTATCCCGGTTATGGTTCTGTGTATGGAGCGAATATGATCCAGCCTCTTTCGGTCTTTAATCCAAGATCTTACCAGGTTCTTGGAGATCCTTTGAACTTCCACAGCACTGATGAAGAGAAAGCAGCGATGCTTAGAGAGTTTCTGGATGGACAGTTCAAAGCTCCGGAGCAAGCCCTTGCGACTGGTATCATTAATACGGCTGAGGATGCTGATCTTCTGGATCAGTGGATCCAAACCATGTTGCAGGAATCTAATTCAGGACTTCATGCAAATCCATGGGGCGTGCAGCCGATGAATAGCGATATGTACAATGCCTTTTACGCTACGCGGATATTGAATGCATTTGAGCCAGAGCTTCTAGTTGTAAATATGACTGGTATTGATGTTTGCCACACGAATTTTACTCAATACTGCAATAACATCAGAAGAGCAGATTATGCTCTGGGTAAGCTCTGGGATTTCATTCAGAGTCATCCGGTTCTTGCAAATGACACATTGCTGATTGTTGCGCCTGAACACGGCCGAAACCTCAATCCTAACACACTTCAGGATCAGTATGGAAGATATGCGCTTGACCACACCAGCGATGAAATGTCTCGTGAGATATTCTGCATGGTGGCGGGTCCTTCAAGTGTTGTAAACCAAAATAATGTGATCAGCCAGGTAACAGGAGAGTCGATTGATGTTGCTCCTACTATTGCAAATGCATTGGGATTTGATGTAGATATTCCGGGAGGCTTACTTCCTGGGAGAGTTTTAACCGAAGCCTTTATCTAGTATGAGATTGAGAAGAACAAAATTTCCGGCACTATTGGCTTTGGCAGTGATCTTCTGGGTTGGACTGGAGAGCTGCGAAGACGATAATCCAATCACAAATAATCCATACGATGATGTCGACTATGGAGATACCAGTCAGGTTGTGATTCCAGTTGACTCAAGCTCGATCACGGGAATACACAAATTTATCCTATCTACAAAATGTGCCAATCCCGGTTGCCATGACGGATCTTTTGAGCCCGACTTCAGATCGGTACAAAGTTCTTATTCAACAATGGTCTATCACAAGATCATTAAGAATAATGCAGCTGAAGATTTCACTTATCGGGTTGTGCCCGGAGATACAGCAATGTCGGTTCTACACGAAAGAATCACAAACTGCTGTTTCGTCAATGTTGATGATATTATGCCACAGGACAACATCGGGCAGGGACTGCCCCAAAGCGACAGAGACCTGATAGCAAAATGGATTCTTGATGGGGCAAAAGACTGGAGTGGTCAAACTCCAACTCAGCCAAGCACAAAAGCAAGTGTAGAATATTACCTGGCTTTTAATACCACTTATACAACCCAATATACCGCGACAAGGGTCGACAATCTATTCTACAATCCATTCATTGCTCCTCAGAATACTGATGTTGTTTTTGCTGTCTTCCCTGATGATGATGAGACTGCGATTCAAAACCTCCAGATAAACAGATTGGAATTCTCTTATGATGAGAATGACTTCTCAAGTCCGATCCTAAGTGTGAATACATCGTATCTGTCATTCATGAATAATGAGTTTTGGATGTCGACTGTGAATACTGGTCAATTCCTTACTGATACAACAGTATTTATGAGGTATACGGTAAGCGATGGCTCGCAGCCTCAGCCCACTATTGCTCCTAAACCGGATGCACCATTCCAGTTTAAAACCTATTGGTCATTTATTATCAGACCCTAAGTATGAAGTTCAGAGTTTCTCTTTTCGCCATTTTGTTGGCTGTTGGATTAGTTGGCTGTGAAAAGGATGGCAGTATCTCAGTCATTCCTGAGATTGCTTTCGTGTCTATCGATCCGGTATCGGCTCAGCAATTCGACGCTGTTGAAATAGTGATCTCTTATCAGGATGGTGATGGCGATCTTGGAGAGAACGTAGCAGGAGTGGATAATCTCTTCGTTACGGATCTTCGCAATGGAGTGATATATGCCTATCGCATTCAGGAGCTAGCTCCTCAGGGTTCTACCATTGCTATTCAGGGTAACCTGAATGTTCAGATCAACTCAGTAAGTGTTATCGATCCAATGGCGACCGCAGAGCAGGTGCAGTATTCTGTTTATGTGGTTGATAGGGCAGGTAACCAGAGTAATGTGGTTACAACTGATGAGATCACAGTTACAAAGTAATTACTCCTCCTGGTCAGCCTTGAATTGAAAACCCAGACGCTTACCTGTTTGATGATTTAAAGTAAAGGTCTGAGCCACTTTTTCTCCCACTGATATCTCCTGAACTTTCTGATAATCAGGCGCCCACAGATCGAATTGGAGCGTATGAAGAATTGCGTATTCAATCAGGAACTTAATAGTGTCATTTGAGAAATCCTGATTTGGTAGGTCGTTGAATAGGAATCCAAATTGATCCTGCCCCTCAACAAAAAACTTGTTCTCTTCATTGATGAAAATCCTAGCGATCAAATATCCAACATCGCGAAGCCTTTGATATTTAAAGGAGTCTGCAATGAAGTTGTAGATCTCGATCATTCCAAAATATGCACGCTTTGGATTCTCTTTTATGTAGGGAAGATTCTGGATGTAATGGTCCTTATTGAAGGAGAAGATATTGGTGTGAAGCGTAAAGATCAGGATGTCACCCGCAAACTTGATCTCGCACTCAAATTTGCCTTTGTCGGTGTACTTGATGTGGAGATCAGCATCAGTTCCTTTGGTTTTATCGGAAAGCTCATGCGCTGTTTTTTCCAGTTGAGACTTCAGCTCCTTGAAGTGCTCGCATGTGAGTCGGTGAAGGCGATGTTTCAGAGCACTCTTCTCTGATAGGATATTTACAATCTGGTCAAATCGAGTAACTTGGTTTCCTTCCTGGCTCATTCTAATAGGCTTTTGCAAATAGCACCCTTCGGGTGGATGGCTTGCCTGAATATACGCATTTGCCCGCCTCTTCAGGAGCATCTAAAGGAATACATCTGATGGTGGCTTTTGTTTCTTCTTTGATCTTTTCTTCGGTCTCTCCGGTTCCGTCCCAATGAGCCTCTACGAAACCACCTTCTTTCTCAATGGTGTCTTTGAATTCTTCCCAGCTATCCACCTTCCTGGTGTTTGCTGTTCTGAATTCTTTCGCTCTATTGAATAGGTTGTTTTGGATCTCTTCGAGAAGATCAACTACCTGTTCCCCAATTCCTTCAATAGGACGGGTTGATTTTTCTCTGGTATCTCGACGGGCCAATTCAATCTCACCGTTTTCAAGATCTCTTGGTCCAACTACCAGTCTAATTGGATAGCCTTTCAGTTCAGCTTCAGCAAACTTGAATCCCGGTCGCTTGGTATCATCCAGATCGATAGTGACTCTGATTCCTCTCTTTCGAAGGTCTGCAGCTATCTCTTCAGATTTCTCTCTAAGTGTAGCGCTCATCTCAGGTTTTTTCTCATTCAGCATTGGAATGATAATTACCTGATGAGGAGCAAGTTTGGGTGGAAGGACCAATCCTTCATCATCCGAATGAGTCATTAAGAGTGCTCCGATCAATCGAGTAGAAACACCCCAGGATGTTGCCCAAACATAGTCTTCACTTCCCTCTTTATTGGCAAACTTCACATCAAAAGCCTTCGCAAAATTTTGACCAAGAAAGTGGGACGTTCCAGCCTGAATTGCCTTCTTATCCTGAGTAAGTGATTCAATACAGTAAGTTTCAAGAGCTCCTGCAAAACGTTCATTAGCAGATTTTACACCACGAATGACCGGCATTGCCATAAATTGCTCAGCGAATGTTGCATAGACATGTAGCATCTGCTCAGATTCAGCAATTGCTTCCTGTTCAGTAGCGTGAGCAGTGTGACCTTCCTGCCAAAGGAATTCAGCAGTTCTTAGGAACATTCTTGTTCTCATTTCCCAGCGAACAACATTTGCCCATTGGTTTATTAGAAGTGGAAGGTCTCTATATGATTGAATCCAGTTCTTGTATGAATTCCAGATTATAGTTTCAGAGGTAGGTCGAACGATGAGCTCTTCTTCAAGCTTAGCCTCTGGATCTACGATCACTCCATTACCATCTGGGTCATTTTTAAGTCTGTAGTGTGTCACAACAGCGCACTCTTTTGCAAAACCCTCAACGTGGTCTGCTTCACGACTAAGAAAACTTTTTGGGATGAATAGTGGAAAATAGGCGTTTACATGACCAGTTTCCTTGAACATTCTGTCCAATTCTGCTTTCATATTTTCCCAAATGGCAAAGCCGTATGGCTTGATTACCATGCATCCACGCACGTCGGAATGCTCTGCTAGCTCGGCTTTCAGCACCAGGTCATTATACCATTGGGAGAAGTCTTGAGATTGAGGAGTAATTACCTTAGACATAGGTGGTAATTTGGTATGGCTTTTGTGTTAAAATGTGCGGAACAAAGTTAGAAATTTAATTGTTCCACTATTGAGATGTATCTTAGAGAAGCTAAAAGAAATCATATGAAAGTTGGTAGAATTTTGAGTTCGGTTTTGATGGTTGGATTAGTAATTTTCAGCAGTGTTGCTTCAGCGCAATACGATGATGTTTACTGGGATCCATTTGAAGAAGCAGCTACTCCGGCAACACCGGTAAATAACAGTACCTCAAATGCTAGTGAGTATGACTACGCAACACCTGGTACTTATGCTACTTATCTTCCATCAGAAGATTTCGCACTTGACAACTATCACGATTACTCATACTCTTCTAAGCTCAGAAGATTCTATGATCCGGTTGATGGAGTAGATTATTACGATGATTACTACACTGATTATTCATCGTTTGATAATTCTGCAGACCTTGCCGGTACAAGCATTTATTCCAGCTACAATCCATACCAACCATGGGATTATAGTTACTTCAACATTTGGACAAACACAGCATATGTGAACGCTGTATACAATCCGGTAAGCAATGTGGCTTATAATCCACTTAATGATCCATTCTTAAATTCAACTACTGCTAATTACAACCAAGGATTTAACGATGGTTATAATACTGCACTTTACGGAGGTGCTGGATTCGGAGCACCAGTTGGTGGATTTGGTGGAGCACCTGTAGGTGGTTTTGGCGGAGCCGGAGGAGGTTTCGGTAATGCATATTACTGCCCTCCAACAGCATACTTTAATGCACCTACTACCAACCCAACTAATACCACAAACACTATAAATAACTCTCCAAATTATACTCCAAGAGGAGGAGGAAATAATCCAAGTATTCCTACAGGTGGTTATACAAATACTGCTAGCTCTGGAACTAACCCTTATGCTAAGCCAAGAGAGGTTACTCCTAACTATAAGTCTGTAAATAACACTGGAAGCACTTCTGGTTCAGGATCAGGATATCAGTATTCTAGTCCAAGCAGTAATACTTATACGCCAAGCTACAGTGGAGGAAATAACAATACATACTCTGCTCCAAGCAGCAGACCAAGTTATTCTGCTCCTTCTTACTCTGCTCCTAGCTATTCTGCTCCAAGCTACAGTGCTCCAAGAAGCGGCGGAGGTGGTGGAGGAGTTATCCGTTCGCCTAGATAATCATAATCTAAAGCTGTTCTGAATGATGCGCAAACTCAGCATTTTACTGCTGTTATTGGGATTGTATGTCTCAAGCTCTGCTCAGATCTATGTAGTTGATGCCTTGCGATTTATGCAAAGTGAGGTTGTAGGGACCGCTAGAACAATGGGAGCAGCGGGAGCTTTTTCGGCAGTAGGCGGAGACCCTGGAGCAGCCTACTACAATCCAGCTACATTAGGAATGATGAGAGGCAGTCAGGCTTTTATCACTCCTGCAATGAGGATTGGTACAGAAAGCTTTAACTACCTGACCAACAATGGGAAGAGTACGAATGTAGCTTTCCCTTTTGGTTACTCAGGTGCAGTTGTTTCCTCGACAACAATTGATGGTTGGAGAGATTTTAAGTCCAGAAAGAATTATGCACTGACTTTTGGTCGCGTGGCAAACTTCAATCAGCAACGCGCTTTCAATGGACTTAATCCAAATACCTCTATTACCTATCAGTATGTTGATGAGTTTAATGCAGTTGGAGCTGACCAAGCAAATGCTATATTAAACAACCCCAATATCAACCCTTATAATGAGTTTTCTTTTGAAGCTGTACTAGCATGGCTTGGGTATTTAGCAAACTATGATTCTTCCTTTGGACAATTCTTTTCTCCGGTTGATGCCCCGGTATTTCAAAATGGCCAATACAAGACGAGTGGAGGAATCTATGAGATTGGTTTTACTTCCTCTGGTACTTATATGAATGAAAGGCTCTACCTGGGTTTTGGTCTGGCAGTTCCAATATTGAATTTTTCTTCTACCACCACATTCACCGAGGATGATTATCAGGATGGCAACCTATCCTTTGATCAAATGAACCTTGTCACTGACTACACTACAAGTGGTGCAGGTTTCAATTTTAAACTTGGGATCCTATATCGACCGATGTCTTTATTCAGAGTTGGGGCATACATTCACAGTCCGTCGTTCTTTGGTTTAAATGAGAGTTATCAAAGCAGAATGACCTCAAGGGTGAATCTGCCCGAAGCTCCTCAGGATGCTTTTGCAAATGAAAGTCCTGAGCAACAGTTCAATTATTCATTCAATACACCCTGGAAATTTGGGGTGAGTACTGCCTTCTTCATCAAGAAGATCGCTTTCATATCTGCTGATTATGAGATGCAGGACTTTGGATCAGGAAAGTACAGTTTCGGACAGGGCTTTCAATCTTTTAATCAGGTCATAAATGATCAGATGCGTCAAACTTACAGGTTCAATCATATGATTCGATTAGGAGCTGAAGCAGCTTATAAGAAGATGCGATTTAGAGGGGGAGTAATCTACCAGACGAGTCCATTAGACAAGAGTATTGGAGTCCAAAAGCAAGGTGACCAAAGCAAATTGACCTTTACCACGGGATTTGGTTTGAGCTGGAAAAAGTTTGGATTAGACTTCGCTTATTTAGTGACCCGATGGGATGAATTTTATCAACCGTATACAGTTGTCTTTCTAGATGCTCCTACTGCTACGTTCTCACACATCAACAGAACCATCGCCATTACGGCGACTGTTAAATTCTAGATAATATTCACCTCTGGGTAGATCAAGAGCCCAAATGTCTCTCTCACTTTCTCCTGTATTTTACCGGCCAGGTCCTTCAGGTCTTCGCCCTTTGCGCCACCATAATTGACCAGAACAAGAGCATGCTTTTCATGTACGCCTACATTTCCCACTCTAAAGCCCTTTAGACCACACTGATCAATCAGCCAGGCAGTAGGAACCTTTTTCATGTTATCCGGTAGATCATAGCCAGGCATTTCAGGATATTCCGATTTCAGTTCATCGTATTGCTCGAGCGGCATTTCCAGATTCTTGAAGAATGAACCTGCATTTCCAAGCTCAGCAGGATCTGGCAGTTTAGATCTTCTTATTGAGATTACTGCATCACTTATAGAACGAATGCTTGGCTCAACACCCATCTTTTGAAGAGTCCGTTCAATATCTCCGTAGCTATAATTGAGTTGTGATTCCTTTGAAAGCTTTAGCGTAACTGAAAGGATGATAAATCGGCCTTTAAGCTCATGCTTGAAAATGCTTTCACGATAGCCAAATCTGCAATCTTCTTTATCAAAGGTTCTTACAATACCGTTTGCAATGTCAAATGCTTCAAGTTCCTCAAAAACATCCTTTAACTCCACCCCGTAAGCTCCAATATTCTGCATTGGAGCTGCGCCAACTTTCCCAGGGATAAGAGATAAATTCTCAATCCCCCCGTAGCCCTTTCTTACGCAGTACATTACCAGATCATGCCATTCTTCACCTGCTTCACACCTTACCCAAACATTTTCAGATTGGGTCTTCATGTCGCGAATGCCTTTGAGATTATTTTGAATCACAAGGCCTTCGAAGTCCTTTGTCAGAAGAATATTCGAACCACCACCAAGAACCAGAAGATTGCTTCTGTCTTCATCGGTAAGATTTTCAAGCTCCTTTAGCTGATCTCTGTTATCCAGTTTTAAAAACCTGTTAGCCGAGGCTTCAATTCCGAATGTATTTAAGGATTTAAGTGGTTTGTTAGACTCAATCTGCACGACGCAATTCTAAGAAATTAGATTAAGAAACAATGGGCTCAGGCCAAGAGGTAATGCACATTGAAAATTCTCTGTGCCTAATCTTTTAATGCTGCTTTGGCCTTTTGATCCAAACTGAACTTGTATTCATGATCCGGACTGTCAAGCACCTTATTAAAATATTCGTTTGCAATATCCTCATATCCTTGTGCTTCATAGATGTAACCCAGCTGGAGACAGGCATTGTAAGGGTAGTACTGCTTTGAGCCCCAACCTGATTCAACAGCTCTCAGATATGCCTGGAGAGCTTCTGCCTCGTTGCCAAGAGCTTGTTGGACTCTCCCTAATCTGTAGGTGAATTCATTGAACTCTTTGAATGTAGAGAAGTCAATATCAAACTTGCCAAGCTCAATAAGAGCATCTTCGTATAAGCCTGCATCATATAACATACGCGCTCTTAACAAAATAGGATTCGGAGCTTCCATTGATTTTGCCTCACGCCTAGCTTGTTTGTCTACATCAATCTTAGGAGAATCTAGCTCCTTAATGAGCTTCATTATTTCAAAATAGGCTTCTGTATCTCCTTGCTGAATGTAACTCCATGCTATCTTCTGCCAGCTAGCCGCTACATAATTTTCTCCTTTGGTCTCCTCAATGAAAGTCTCAAATGAAGTAATGGCACCCGGATCTCCCAGATACAACTTAGCTAAGCCTTCTAAATAGTTTAGATGTGGGAACTGCAGATACTCATTTCCATATGGTCTATCATCCAATAGCTCCAGGACCTCGGAAGCTGCTCCTCCAAACACTCCAACATATGCTATAATATAATAGTCCAGGAGGTTGGCTGCATTTGGGTAAGCGTGTTCTCTTAAATATATCCAGGCAGAATCAGCATTATTATTCAAGTGAAACTCGAGCATTGCGAGCGAAAGCTCTGTCTCCCTTTTGAAGGGATACTGGGAATCAGTATCGTCAAGACTTTCACGGATCATCTCCAAACCCAATTTCGTGTCACCGGATAAGCCAAATAATGAAAGTCCCCATTGATACTGTTCAGGTATAGACCCCAGAATAGCAGTGATCATACCTCTGGTTTTTTGACTTGGCTTGAAATCGGGAAACTTGGTCAGGTTCTTTTGGTGAAGCTTATAAGAACGTTTGATATTCTTAATAGCTCCAATCGGATCCTGAAACCTTAAGTATAGAAGAGCCAGATGCAAATGGCATTCGCCCTGTGAAAACAGGGTATAAGGATCTTCTTTAGATCCGGCCGATAGGCCTCTTATTCGAAACTGCTGCTTGTTTGCAAATGCAGTGAACTGCCTTTCATCATTACTGGAAAAGACAGTGAGGAACTCGCCATAAGATTCCAGGAATACAGGGAGCAGATTGTCTTCATCTATTAATTGCTCTTCCCTTAAGATGAGCATTCCGGAATCAACTTTTAAACTCATGATCATATCATGAGCCTGAATGCAGTTTCCATTCCATTGAAATGACATCTGGCCGTAGGCCGAAAAAGAAAAAAGGCACCAAACCAGGGATATCAGCAGATAGCCGTTGGGGTGCCTATTTATCATTATTTATCGTTTAAGGAACTAAGCTTCCTGAGCTTGAGCTTGCTCAACAGACTTTGGATAAACGAGGATTCTTCCACAGTGCTCACAAACGATAATCTTCTTGCGTGCACGAATCTCCATTTCTCTCTGAGGTGGGATCTTGGCGAAACAACCACCACAAGCATCACGCTCAACTGTAACTACTGCAAGTCCATTGCGATATGCCTTACGAACTCTTGTGTAAGCTCTTAGCAAACGCTCGTCAACTTTCTTTTGAGCTGCTTCAGATTTCTTCTGAAGGTCCTTTTCTTCTTTCTCAGTTTCCTTGATGATCTTTTCAAGCTCCTGCTTTTTAGCCTCAAGGTCTCCAACTCTTTGGTCGTGAAGTTCTTTGCTCTTCTCCAGAGCTCCTTCTTTAGCTTCGATCTTTAATTCAGCTTCTTTGATCTTCTTATCAGCAAGCTGCATTTCAAGCTTCTGAAGCTCGATCTCTTTTGTAAGTGCGTCGAATTCGCGATTGTTCTTTACGTTGTCTTGCTGCTTCTCGTATTTCATAATACGCGTTTCAGACTCCTTCTTCGCGTTGTTACGGTCAGCAATCTCTGATTTGAACTCGTCAATCTCAGCCTGGATCTTTCCAATGCGTGTATTCAAACCTTCGATTTCATCTTCAAGGTCTTTCACTTCCATTGGAAGTTCACCTTTAAGCGTCTCGATCTTGTCGATCTGAGAGTCAATCTGCTGAAGCGTATATAGCGCTTCTTGTTTGTCTTCTACGCTGATCTCCTTCTTAGCCTTAGCCATAGATTAGTAGTGTTTTACTGGATTTGTATTCTCCTCCGAAATAAGAGGTGCAAAATTAGGAATTTTTTCCGTCAAATAAGCAGCTATAAGGTCTTTGGTAAATTGCTCGCTTTCGTAGTGTCCAATGTCAATAAGAACAGTGCTTTCAGCCACTTCAAAGTAATCGTGATGCTTGAAATCTCCTGTGAAGTAAACATCTGCTCTCTGAGCTTCCGCCTTCTTCATTAAAAAGCTTCCCGAGCCACCACACCAGGCGACCTTTTTCACCTTTCGATCCATATCTCTGCCAGTATGTTTAACAAATCCAGAGCCGAAAGTTTCTTTCAGGAGTTTAAGGAAATCTGAAAGTGACACCTCCTGAGCTAGTTCTCCAATCATTCCAGCACCTCTATCCTGATCTATATTTTTTAAAGGAATAATATCATGTGCTACCTCTTCATAACTATGTGCCCTAAGCATTGCAGAAATTACTTTGCCCAGCAAATGGTCTGGAACCAATACTTCAAGTTTGGTTTCTTCAACCTTTGAGATCTGGCCCTTCGGGCCGATGGTGGGATTAGAGCCATCTTCAGGTTTGAAGGTGCCAGTGCCTTCAATATTGAAGCTTGCATGACTGTAATTCCCGATCCAGCCAGCCCCGGCATTAAACATTGCCTCGGCAACCTGCTCTCTTTCATTTCTGGGAACAAAGCAGACCAGCTTATTCAACTTGCCTTGCATTGGAGATAAAATCCTGGGATCGTTGATTCCAATTCTCCTTCCAATCTCGGCATTCACTCCGGTTGGTATGTTATCCAGATTGGTATGAATGGCATAGATCGCAATATCAGCTTTGATCGCCTTGAGCACTACCCGCTCTGTGAAACTTGCTCCGGTCAGTCGTTTTAGTCCCGAGAAAATGATCGGGTGATGGGCGACTATCAAATTGCATTTCTTATCGATCGCTTCCTGAACCACTGCCTCAGTCACATCAAGTGTGATGAGACATTCACTTATTTCAGTTTCTCGATCACCGAGCAAAAGACCTGAGTTATCATATGACTCCTGTAGGGATGGTGAGGCCCAGTCTTCAAGCACCTGAATCAACTCTTTGATTTTCATGTCTGGCACAGATCTAAGGATTAATTGCACCAAAAGGTGCTAATTTCAAACCAATGCGTATAGCTTTGGCTCGCCCAATTTAGGGCATTAATTCAGCCTCCTCCAAATACTTGAGAGACGACAATCCCATATTGGTTCTTCTAAGAGCAATTTTTGCCCCTCTAACCATTCTTTATGGTTTTGGAGCATGGTTCCGCAATTACTTATACGATAAGGGCTGTTACGATACCACCAGTTTTCAAATTCCCATAATCTCAGTTGGGAATCTGAGCGTTGGAGGCACAGGAAAAACTCCTCATGTAGATTTCCTTGCATCTGTTCTAAAACCGGCACATCCAGCAACATTGAGCAGAGGTTATGGAAGAAAGACCAAGGGATTTAGGATGGTTCAACCCACTGATGGTAGCAAAGAGGCTGGTGATGAGGCGGCAATGATGATCCGTAAGCATCCCGGAATGGCAGTTGCGGTAGGGGAGAATCGAATGCTTGCAGTTCCCGATCTCTTGCTTGCAAGACCAGATACCCGAGTGATCATTCTCGATGACGCTTATCAGCATAGGTCTGTAAAACCAAGCCTGAACATCTTGCTCACTACCTATGATAAGCCCTTTACCAGAGACAGAGTTTTGCCTCTTGGAAGATTAAGAGAGTCAAGATCTGAATACAAGCGGGCAGATATTATAATTGTCACAAAATGCCCTGAGGAACTTAGCGAGCAGAACAGGGAAAAAATGCTTGAAGAGATCAAGCCTCACAGCTATCAGAAAGTTTACTTTAGTCGTCAAAGACATCAATTACCGCGACAGATCTGGACCGATCAACCAAGAGCCTGGAATAAGGACTTTGAAGCACTCTGTTTTAGCGGGATTGCTGCACCAGAATACTTTGAAGATTATGTAAAAGGTGTGAGCTCAAAAATGGTCCCAAGACAGTTTAGAGATCATCATGAATTTGATCGATATGATCTGGAAGAGTTGCGAGACATGTATAAGAGAATGGATCCATCTAAAGCACAAATGGTGACTACTGAAAAGGATGCGATCCGACTAATGCCTCACATGAACTGGTTCATTGAGAATAAAATACCTGTTTGGGTTGTTTCAGTGGCTTGTGAATTTGATTGCCAGGACGGTCAAGACCTGGTTAATGATTTGAACCTTTTATTACAAATGCACTACCCTCAGAGATAGATGGCACATTTTGAAAAGATCAACGAGACAGCAGAATTCATCAGAAACAATTGTTCTGAAACCCCTTCAATTGCTATTGTACTTGGCTCCGGCTTAGGTGGTCTGGTACATGAGATCGAAGAGATCTGGTCTGCTCCTTATGGCGAGATTCCAAACTTTCCGGTATCAACTGTAAAAGGCCACTCGGGAAAATTGATAATTGGCAAATGGGCTGGGAAGATCGTAATTGCAATGTCGGGCCGGTTCCACTACTATGAGGGTTATAGCATGGAAGAAGTAGTCTTCCCGATAAGAGTAATGAAGGCATGTGGTGCAGATTCAATAGTACTATCAAATGCTGCCGGTGGCCTATTGGAGGGAATGGAAGTTGGAGATGTGATGCTTATCGAAGATCATATCAATATGCAGCCTGAGAATCCATTACGCGGACCAAATGATGAGCGCATGGGTCCAAGGTTCCCAGACATGTTTCATACCTATGATCCCCAGCTACTGGAATCAGCTAAAAAGTATTCTAAGCTTAAAAATTACAATATCCATCTAGGGAACTATGTGGGTGTTCAGGGCCCTACTTTTGAGACTCCTGCAGAGTATAGAATGTTCCATTTGATAGGAGGTGGTGCAGTTGGAATGTCAACTGTTCCCGAGGCAATAGTGGCACGTCATATGGGAATGAGAATATTTGCCTTGTCTGTTATTGCAGATATTGGTTACCCGCTCGAGAATATTGAAGAGATATCACATGATATCGTTGTGGCTAAAGCACAGGCCGCAGAGCCCGTAATGTCTGACATCGTTAGGCATGTTATCGAAGAAATTTAGGTCATCTTTGCAGTGTACTTGAGGATAGTTCTCCTTCATATCATTTTTCTTTTCGGGAGTGTTGTTACACTGTTTGCCCAGCAGCCTTCAGACAGCCTGCAGCTGGCCAAGGACAGTTTGCGTTTTGTTAAGGAGAATACCTTCTACACAATGCCATCGGATCCTTATTATGTACGTGGCATCGATACCTCATTGAATAACATCGAATCATATTACCAGATTCAGGGTCCGAAGTGGGAGTATTTCGACCACGGTTTCTTTGGTAGCCCGCATAAGCCCATCCAGTTTATCTCTGATCACAACTTTGGTTATCAGGTGGGAATGTTTGGCTATGATCGATACCGATATACACTCAATGATATTAGAAGCTATTATGTCAACCGCCCATATTCCGAGGTAAGATTTTTGATCGGTCAGGATCGAGAGCAGATTTTCGAAGGAATTCATACCCAGAACATCGGCAAACGAATGAATTTCGGGATCCACTTCAAGCGGGAAGCTACAAGCGGGCGATATCAGCGAAATCGAAGTTTGATCTCAGAGTTTGACATTTATGGTCGATACATTAGCCGTTCCGGCCGATTCAATATCACCACCAAACTGGCTTATAATAACATTCGTCAGCAGGAGAGTGGTGGCTTTGCTGTGGACATTTTTGATACAGATACCACATTTAGATTTCCTGAGCTAGTACCCATCAATCTCGACCTTGCAAGGCACGACTGGAAAGATCTGGAGTTTCAATTGGGCGGTGAGGTCTTCTTTGGAAAGACTGTATATATAACCAGAGACAGCACGAGAATCCCTCAGGTCAAAAAGCAGATGAGTGCCTTTTACAACATCGGCGCGAAGCGCTATAAAAGGGCATTTCAAGACCCTAATTCAATGGGAAGCGAGATCGACTATTACGGAGATTTCTATCAACCACTCGATACTATCTTTTACAAGATCAAATCGCGAAACCTGTTTCAGGAAGCTGGATTTAGATTCTTCACAAATCCCTTTATCAGAAATATTCTACTGCAGCAGCGCACGGCAATTTTTGAGGTAAAGGCGAGACATGAAAATCTGGAGATTGAAAACTTTGGATTTGAAAAGACCTACAATAATCTATCTCTTGAGGCATCAATCTTTGATAGTCGCAGGCCTACAACTGAAGGAATTCAGTATAAAGCAGCAGGTGGCTTCTTCCTGACCGGCTTCAATCAGGGCGATTATTACTTCAGCGGTGAAATTGGCTATCTGGATAATGATTGGGGTAGGGTGAAATTTGCAACTGCTTTCCGATCCGCCACACCAACATGGCAGCAGACTTACTATATAAGCCCATCAATAGATTGGAAGAATACTGATTTTGAGAAGGAAGGGAGACTGACTGCTGCTGTGAGTTATAGTTGGATCGCACAGTATTTGGAAGTTGGATATAAATACGATGGAATCAGTGATCTTGTCTATTATGATACCGCGTCTTTGCCTCAGCAATACGACCAATTATTGAATACCAATTCCTTTTGGATAGAGAACCAGATCCATCTGGGGATTTTTCACATGCACAATTTTGTATCTGTGCAGTTGACCAGCAACAAAGAAATCAATCCTATTCCTGTCCTGCAGCTTAAGAGCTCTATCTATATTGAAGGATTACTATTCAATAAGGCTCTGAAGAGCCGATTGGGAGTTGATCTTAGATACAATACAAACTTCAACAGCTACCGATTTAATCCTTTGATCAGTCAGCACTATTTGTCTGAGAGGAACTCTAAGTTCGCTCCAGTAATTGATGTCTACCTGAACTTTAAGATCAAGACGGTACGATTCCTTTTCAAACTACAGAATGCCACGCATGGCTTATTCAGAAAAGGAAATTATGGAGTGTATCCCTATACCAGTTACGAGCGAACTTTCACCGGAGGATTTTACTGGAGATTCCTGGATTAGGTCTTCTGCTTTTGTTTCCTCGCAGCAGGGAAAAGCACATTGTTTAGAATCAGGCGGTAGCCCGGAGATTGCGGATGCAGATTTAGATCTGTTTTTGGATCTCCCACAAAGTGCTGGTAATCTTCCGGATCGTGACCACCATAAAATGACCACATTCCATAGCCGTATTCTCCATGGATATACCGAGCCTCACCAGCAGCTTTGTTCTGACCCAGGATCAAAACATCGGACTTAAGAAGTGAAGTTCTGAATGCAGTGGTCTGACCCATGAATCCCTTCACTGTTCGAGTGTGACACTGAGTTAACATGGTTGGAACCTGGTCCCATTTTGCAGAAAATTCGAACAATGTGAAGTAGTCGGCCTCTTTAGCCACTTTGCGCCCGAAATTGGCGTCAATGTTTGAGTACTCATATTCATAAGGACTCATTCTCAACTGGAAATCCTTAAAAGCAAATGTCTTTGAGAAGTCGAGGTCTCTTTGGCTACTCGCCGATGGAGGATCGCCATCGAACATGATATCTGCGATATCGGTGTTCTCAGCAGCTAAAGCAATATCATAAGTATCGGTAGCAGAACACATGGCAAAAAGGAATCCGCCTCCGGCGACATAATCTCTAAACTTATGAACCACTGCCAGCTTTAGTTGAGATACTTTGTCAAAGCCCAGCTTTGCAGCCATTGCTTCCTGCTCTCGAACCTGTTCCAGATACCAGGGAGCATTTCTAAAGGCTGCATAGAATTTACCATACTGTCCTGTGAAATCTTCGTGGTGAAGGTGAAGCCATTCGTATTCAAGAAGCTTATCAGTCATTACCTCTTCATCGTAGATCACATCGTAAGGGATCTCAGCATAAGTGAGGACAAGTGTTA
>CAXDOZ010000003.1:0-51068 GCA_963991145.1 uncultured Chitinophagales bacterium
AGTCCTCTGGAATCGTTACGATAAGCGTATCGATGATTCCGTTTGGTCCACCACCTGGGCCACAAGTATCACATGTTGGACAGGTGTCGCCAATACAAGGTGGATCGTTGACAGGTGTCACATCGACGATGTAAACTTGAGTATCACATAAGCCGCCTGTATCACAAGCAGTAAAGACAAATACATCTCTTCCGATCCAGTTCAGATCTGGCTGATAGTACACACAAGGTGTGTCATTTGCTGTGATGCCGATCGGACCAGGAGTCGTGAAGTAGCCCATACCGTTATCGAAGCTGTCAAGAACAGCAATCACAACGCTATCATATGGGTTACCGAAGTCTACATCCGTGATCGGGAAGCAAGCTGTTACGTTTGAGTCCTCTGGAATCGTTACGATAAGCGTATCGATGATTCCGTTTGGTCCACCACCAGGGCCGCAAGTATCACATGTTGGACAGGTGTCGCCAATACATGGTGGATCGTTTTCCGGTGTGATAACAACATAAACAGTTGCTGTATCGCAACATTGAGTACCAATAACCGGAGGAATTACAGTGTCACAAACAATATAGCTGAATGTGTCAAATCCAAAGAAGTTGAGATTTGGAGTATAGTTTATTGTTCCGCTATCCGTAGCAGTAGCAGTTCCATTTGCAGGAAGCATAAGTACTTCTACAGACTCAGGATTTAGATTAGAGTCAACATCGATATCATTTGCAAGAACATCAATATTCACTGTGATATCCTCTCTTGTTGTATCGAAATCATCAACCGCTATTGGACAATCATTGATTTGGATCACAGCGATAAAGACGTCTGCTGTATCGCACTCAGCAGGCATAAACTGATCGCAAACGTAGTAGGTGAATGTATCAAAGCCTACGAAGTTCAGATTAGGCGTATAAAGAACCTCTCCGTTTGTTGTGTCAAGGTTTGCAGTTCCATTACTTGGTCCTGAAATGATCACTACGCTCGTCGTATCAAGGAATCCTTCAGGGTCGAAATCATTCGCCAGGATAATGATCAATGTTGAATCATTAACATCAACTGTATCAAAATCATCATTAGCAACAGGTGGCTGGTTCAGAGCCGCACAGAATGGAGTTGCAGGTGGATAAGCAACGGTATCCGGCGAACTTGTTGGGTTTACTGATGCATAAACTACAATTGGTCGGTACTCAGGACCAGGATAGGTCTTAATACCATTACTATCAACCGAGAAACCTGGCCAGAAAACTACATTATTTAGTGACTGATTCGCCAACACTGTAGTGTCTCCGGCAGTATCAATTATATAGATAGTAGCAAGAGTGTCTGTGGTTCCAGTGACAAAGATGTTCCATCTCAATAGTGGATTATCATCGATACAAGCACTGTCAAAGTTGACAATTAAAGACTGAAGAACAGTGATGTATACGTTGGCGGTATCAAACCCTCCATTACTATCTGTAATGGCATATTGGAAGGTGTCAATACCTGAGAATGTGATATTCGGAACGTATTTAACCAGATTATTAGAATCAATAGTGGCCACTCCATTATTCGGAGTAGATACGTAGATCACAGTTAAGGTATCACCATCTAGATCCGAATCATTATCAAGAACGGAGACATAGACTGAATCTCCCGCTACCACTGTGTCGAAGTCATCAACTGCAAGCGGTGGATCATTTACTGGAGTAATAATTACAATCAATACCTGGGTATCGCATAATCCTCCGGTATCACATGCAATGAATACAAAGGTGTCTGTTCCAATGTAATTAGTGTCAGGCTCATAGAATACACAAGCCGTATCCTGCATGGTAAATGAGTAAGGTGCTGGTCCTGTAAAGAAGCCATTACCATTATCGAATGAGTCGTATACAAAGTAGGTTACACTATCGAATGGATTGTTAAAGTCTACATCGTTGATAATGAAGCAAACTGTGGTATCACTATCCTCAGGAATAGTTACAATAAGTGTATCTGTAACACCTGGTTCTACATGTGGATCACAAGTATCAAGTAGACAGATCTTAGGCGTATCGTTTACTGGTGTGATCTCAATGAACACTGTCGCAGTATCACAAAGAACAGGGATTCCAGTATCACATACGAAGTAGACAAAGGTGTCATTTCCATTGTAATCAAGGATACTGTTATAATCTACCGTTCCATCTCCCAAAGGAATAGCCGTTCCAAATGAAGGACCACTAATGATGGTAACTGAAGCACTGTCAAGAGGACCATCAACATCGAAATCATTTTCGATCACATTGAGGATGGTATTGTCCTCAAGCGTGGTGTAGAAGTCATCATTAGCTACCGGAGGATCATTCACCGGAGTAACAATTACAATATAGACTTGAGTATCACAAAGTCCGCCGGTATCACAGGCAGTGAACACGAAAGTGTCCTGACCAGTCCAGTTTGTATCAGGTCTGTAGAACACACATAATGTGTCATTCATCGTGATTCCGATAGAACCCGGAACTGTGAAATAACCCATTCCATTGTCGAAGCTGTCAAGTACAGTAATCACTACACTATCGTATGGATTATTGAAATCAGGGTCCTCAATAATGAAGCATACAGTTGTATCCGTATCCTCAGGGATGGTTACAATAGTAGTATCAGTCTCCCCATTCTCATTTCTATCACATGTATCAACAACATATCTCAAACAAGGAGTATCATTTACTGGAGTCACTGTAACAAAGACTGTAGCAGTATCACAGTAAATTGGAATACCTAGATCACAAATTGAATATTGGAATGAATCTGTTCCATTGAAATCAAGATCCGGTGAATAGAGGATCTGGAAGCCGGATGTAACTGCTGTTCCATTATTAGCATTTGTGATAGGCATTACAGTTGAGGAATCAATGTTATTATCCGGATCAGTATCGTTTGCCAGAACATTGATAAGAATTGGAGTTTCCTCTGGTGTAGAACGTGTATCGTTTACTGCAACAGGAGGATTATTACAGAACTCAACCAGGTAACTATTACAAAGCTGAGGTCCTTCCCCACAAGAGTTTACTGCACTTACACAGATATTATGCAGGCCAGTATCTACTCCATTCCAATTGATGACGATAAAGGTGTCAGCTGCAGTACCTCCTACTTGAAGTGCTCCGGTTGGAATCGTCCAATTGTAGCTAGTAGCTCCAGGAACAGCATTTATATGGAAGGTGTCAATACCAGAGTTAAAGCAGATCGTATCTGCAATTGGAGCAATTAGATAGGTATACTGTTCGAATGCTTCATTTCCACAGAAATCGGTAACAGTAACTGTTGTTGTACAACGAATCACATTACCAAGTGTGTCAGCACCAACTACATTTGAAAGGCTATCATTTGGATTGGAGAAATCAACCCCATTACAAGTAGTCTCCCACTGATAAGTGAATGGTGGACGACCGCCAGTAGAAACAACAACCTCCGCCTGGTTTTCTGATCCAGCTCCAATTTGAACCGGGAAAGAAGTTGACAGGGTCATTCCTTTCTCGATTGCGGCGGTCATCAGGAAGTTGAATAACGAAGCCTGTGCTGCGATTTGTGATTGGTTAGTACCAGTTGGGTTGTGACCAGCCAGATAGAATACTAGGCCATAGTTTGGATTACCAAAAGCACGTCCGAAAACGAACTTTGCACCCTTACGAGGAGCAGCTCCATCAGAGGTTCCATACATCACGGTAGTGGTAGGTCTCCATCTTCCATTTGTCAATGGGATATACCATTCCTCTGAACCGTTCTCTGTTGCTGAAGTTGGATCCCCTAGAAACTGAGTAAGTGGGTCATCTGCAAGAGAGGAATCAAATGTATACGGTAGTGTTGGATTATCAGGGTGATCTTCTGTAATTAAAGATCCACATTTATTATTGTCATAACACTGCAAACCATTTGTAGAAAGGAAATTCATTCTAAGCGAAGTATCACCAGGTGCATTGATACCTTCCATGATACTTACCGCTCGACAAGAAGCCCAGAAATAACCTTTATTGTCTCTATCCCAATCCCTTACATTGCTATGTGTTGCCCAAGTTGGATCTGCGTGAGGCATGATGAAGATATCATCACAGTTATCCAATTGAGTTGGCAACTTAAGGTTATAGGCTGATGAGGGAATATCGGCATTCTGATAATAGTCAATAGCAATTGAAGAGGACTGTTGATCAAGAGTTGCTATTGGCCAATAAACAATGCTTCCGAAAATATAGGCAGTGAAGTCAGACACTGCTGTATCGATCTCGACCCCCTCACTCATCCATTCGGCAATAACCGAATCAACTTGAGGAGTTCTGTATTCTGGTGGGATGATGAATGGCCCACCGATATAATCTTTCCCATTGTGAGAGAAGTCGATCCCTCCTACCCCTTTACCGGGTAAAATTGACCAGTTTACGTATACATTGTAGTTATTCAGGAGTTCATAGATCATCCCGTAGGGCTTTAATGCATTCCCTACAGTTACAGGTGTGACACCCATATCTACGATCAATGATCCCGAGTCAACTACCTCGTATTTTCCATTGAACTGAATTACTGCTCCGGCCTCTTTCTGCGTAGCAAACAGACCCAGGAATATTCCCAGTATCTGAAGTAAAACAAGTGATTTAAAATTTCTCATGACTATATCTTGATTTCCGGGGAAGATTATTTTCTAAATATTTGAGCAGGTGAACCTGGTATGCTGCTTGGAATAACTGGTCTACAAACGGTGTTGGTTTCACAACCCACAGAGGTGAATCCTTTGACACATACATCACCTGATGCAAAACCAGTGATAACGGTTATTGAGCCTGCTGGTCCGAAATAAGTACTGTTTCCGCCACTTTCAATAATCTGATGGGTTGCAGGGACAGTCCACTGGAAGTTTGCAATTACATCACTTGTAACAGCTGAATAGGTAACTGTATCTCCAGCACAAGGCACAGGAATCGTAGCGTTGATTGTATCAATGGTTGGATCACATTCCTCAGTTACAATTACAATAATTGTAGTATCACAAATTGGGAAATTGTCACATGTAATTGTGCAGAAGGTATCAGCACCCAAGAAATTTGAGTCAGGAGTGTAAGTGACTCTATAATTAGGACTCGACGAGAACGTATCTCCTGGCAGAACAAAGTCAATAGTAAGCTCAATTTCTGCGTCAGCGGTACACCCGCCGCCTGGGGTGAAGTTCACCTGACTGCCAATAAATAAGTTAAAGTTTACTGATGTGTTGCCTTGAAGTTGGCTTGTAATATCAATGTTTGAAGATCCAACTGAGGCGAAGGTACATCCATCTACACCTGTAGAAAGGTTGGTAGCAACATTTGAACCGTTAATACCAAAGTTTGCAAACTCGTTACCTCCTGGGCCATTACTAAAGTCACCTCGGAGTCTAATGTTTAGAGTAGCGGATACAATATCACCGCCATTAGGCACAGAATATGGAGTTGAAACCGTACCCCCAGTATTGTTACTGGTCATATTTGTTACCGAAGTAACAGAAGGTCCTGAGAAAACAACCGCCATATCACCAGTTCCGCAGGTATCGCTGTATACAACAACTCCACTATCTGGGTCCTGGCAGGAGTTTAAAGTATAAGGCCCATAACTAGAATAAACAGAACCCTCAATGCACGAATCGTAAACAGTGTTTACAATGATTGTATCGATGATTGTATCTGTAGTTGGTCTACTTACAATGTATACTCGAGCAGTATCATAAAAAACAGGGAATGCAATATTCCCAATTACATAATCAAAAGAATCCAAGCCCTGGAATCCAGGATTTGGAGTATAAGTGAATGTTCCATCCCCATTGTTAACCAATCCTCCATTTGAAGGGCTTGTAAATGCTGAAGTTAAACTTGTATCAAGGTTATTTGCAGGAATAAGATCATTTCCAAGAACGGTAGTTAATACAGGTACTCCTGGGTTTGTGTAGAAAGTGTCATCAATTGCTGTAATTGGGCAATCATTTCCACAAGTAGCAGAAATTCTGATTGAACCAATAATAATTGACTGACCAGAAGGAGAAACAGGAGAAATTACTCTAACCTGAGCAACATCAGCAGATCCAGGCACATTATTCAAGGTAAGATTTGAGATGGTTAATGAAGCCCCATCTCTTTCAGTGGATACTGTATCATACGCTACCTGCCCTGCACAAGTGAACTCTACAATAAGAATACGTCCGTCCAGGCTGATCTCAGAACAAGGAACAACAGCATTTACTGTCTTGGTTTCCTGAGTTACCGGAATATTGGCATATCGAACAATTGTAGATCTAAATCCATATCCTGGAAGAAGTGATGCGCCAGCACCTTCACAGTCAAGGCTGTTTTTTCTAAGAATATATAACATCATCGACTGAGCAATAGAAGGATCAGAAGGCTGAACCGTTACTTCTGTTGCTGGATCAAGGTAAGTTCTAAATACAGCTCTTGAAGAGCTACCATTTTCAATAGGTGTAAAGGAGGTTATATTCTTGGTTTCATTTGGAGTGCTGAAAACAACGTTTGACATCGTTCCTCCCTTGTAAGTAACCTCTGCTAGAATAGAGTCGATATTTCCCGTATCTGAAACCGGAAGAGTGAAACTAGATTGGTTAAGTATACCGCTTCCATAAACATCAAAGAATTTCTTATCCTCACATGCAATATCAACCTCATTGATACAATCGGGATCGACAGCATCTGCTAGTCCGTCTCCATCATCATCAAATCCATTTCCACAGATCTCAACAACAACAGAAATATTTGCAGTAGCCTGATCACAATTTCCGCCGCTGCAGATTTCATAATCAAGAGCATCTGCACCGGCATATCCATTATCTGACAAATAGATAATATCTCCCGAGGCTAGCAACTTTGCTTGTCCATTTGAAGGACCACTTACGATTGTCACCGTAAAGGGACCTGGAGGATAGGTGTCATTGTCATACACATCGAGCCACTTTTTGCGCTCGGAGTTAACAGTATAGCTATCATTAACAGCAGAAACCTGAGCATCTGCCGAAAATGCAAATGAGCCAATCACTGTTAAAATGATACTGGCACGAAGAATCACGGGACTATTTAAAGTCCTTTCAACTAAATAGGATAAGGTTCTCATGACCGGGGTCGATATTTTTCCTAAAAAAAATGAAACCGTAATGGGAGACCTCTCGTATAAGAGACCATTACGAGTACAAGAATATGATGTAGCCCCCTCTAAGAGTGAGTCTTTTGGAGCGGGCTGATATGTGTTTGGAATACTATGGCAAGGAAAGGGGTAATTTTTCTCCATAGATAAAGGATTGTATCCTCTGCCTATATGTAGATAAGTAGCTTATGTTCCAAGGGCATAGGGGGTTTAAATAATGCGTTGTCTCGTTAGTTAGCTCTCAGCGGTATAAACCGGACCCTAAATATATAAAATGAATCTCTGTATAATCGTATAAAAAAGAGTACAGTTGAGGGAAATCACCCTTCTAACCCTTGCCAAACGCGCGTTTCACCATCCACAAAAAGCTCCACTTTTTCCACATAAGACTTGAGCATCAAGACATTAAGATTTTTCTTAAATGGTAAATTGGAGAAATCCAACATTCTTCCTTGCGTCATGATCTAATTCAAAAAAAATGGATTTCTTTGGGCGCTAATGAGCATTCTAGACCAAAAGGTTATCGTAGTGTTACCTGCTTATAATGCAGCGCAAACTCTTGAGGCAACATATAGGGAGATCCCTTTCGACATTGTTGATGATGTTGTTCTTGTAGATGATGCCAGTACGGATAGCACTGTGGAGGTTGCTAATTCATTAGGCATTAAGCATGTCTTGAAGCACGAAAAAAACAAGGGCTATGGTGGGAATCAAAAGTCCTGCTACAAAAAAGCCCTTAGCCTTGGTGCTGATATCATAATCATGCTTCATCCGGATTATCAATACACGCCTAAACTTATCCCTTCAATGGTAGGTCTAATTTCACAGGACCTCTACCCTGTTGTGTTGGGTTCGCGAATTCTTGGAAATGGAGCCTTGAAAGGTGGAATGCCCATCTATAAATACATCGCAAATCGATTCCTTACATTTTTTCAGAACCTCTTTCAGGGGCAAAAACTCTCGGAATACCACACGGGATATCGGGCATTTTCAAGCAAGGTGTTTGATCAGATAAATATTGAAGCAAACTCAGATGACTTCATCTTCGACAATCAGATGTTAGCTCAGATCATCTATAAAGATTTTAAGATCGGAGAAGTGACATGTCCAACGAAATACTTCCCTGAGGCAAGCAGTATCAATTTTAGGCGGAGTATGAAATACGGACTTGGATGTCTCTTAGTTAGCGTTCAATTCCGCCTTGCAAAATGGGGAATTTACAAGGCAAAGACCTTTAAGGGTATCTAACCAGGAACACAAAACCACCCTTGCGATAAAGCTCTTCCAGATCATCGACATCTGAGTACTTTTCAATCCTGTCGACTTTACTTACAAAGTATACCGGAGCATCAAGCTCACCTTTTAGGTAACTCTCTTCCGTTAGCTTATCATCCAGGTTTCCTGGCATCTTTCTCGTATAAAAGAGATGAGCATAGCTCTTAAATCCTAAAACCCTGACCTCCGTATCGGTGCCCTGGAATTGCTCGTAAAATTCAATAGCCGGTCCCTGGGCGTACTCTTCAATTCTAGGAGCAAATGCATAAAGGGATGTCTGGATGTATATCACTGTTGTGGCAAACAGGACAAAAGATCCCGCATACCTCTTTCCAAAATGCCAAAGCACAAATACAGATGACCATGCTAATAAGATCAACAGCCCGTAGGTCGCTTCCCAATCTGCCCATACAATGCCACGCTCTATGCTAGCTCTGGCAAATAGATCCTTCTCACTGATGATGGCAAATAGAAACTCCTTATCCCCTGCCACGATCGGAAGAGCTATCATTGCAGTGGAGAGCAATATCAGCACAAAGCCTAAAGCCAGCTTAAATACCAATCTCAAGGACACTTTATCCTTACTCCAGTTCCAAATGGTTTGAGCCGCAAGGAAGGTTAATGGGAAATAGGCAAGTGATGAGTAATGAAGAATTTTCGTTTTCACAATTGAGAATATCAGCAAGACTACGAACAGCAATGCCATCATCCATTTCTTAAAATCAATTGCTAAAACCTTATCCTCTGCCCTGGTAAAAACTGCTTTTAAAGCAAAGAAGGAGGCTGGAAAACATCCAATCAACAGGACAATAAAATGATAATAAAACGGTCCCCCATGGCCGGCATCCTCTGTTTGGAATAAGCGGATCTGATACTCGATAAATCGCTTTATAAAGAATGGCCCGTTCTCTATGGTCTCAAATCCATACCAGAAGAAAGTCACGATCAAAATAACGATCATGCCAACAATGATCTCAAAGATCGAGATGATCTTTTTCGCTCTATTCCAAAGGAAGAAAACAAGCAGTGTAAGACCTATCAGTAAAATTGCAACTGGTCCTTTTGTAAGAATCGCGAGGCCTGCAAACAAGCCTGAAAGCAATACATATCTAAATCGTAGTCGTTTGGCTTTCTTCTTATTTAAGAACTCTTCGTCATTGGCCAGGAGTGAGAGAAAGTAGATCGAAAGGAAGATGAAGAGATTGAACCAGGGGTCAATGATCCCAGATTTGAAATAGAAATGAGGGAGCAGTGAGCCAACGTAAGCCATCACCCAGATCACTGCAAATTCTCTATCGTATAATCGCTTTCCAATTAAATAAAGAACCAGGATCGTAATCAGGCCACAGACAGCATTTGGGAATCTTGCTCCATACTCTCCAACTCCAAAGAATTTCATGGATAAAGCCTGCATCCAAATGAACAGTGGCGGCTTTTCCCAGAAAGGTTTATAGTCGATCTGGACTTGCCAGTAGTTATTCGTAACCAGCATTTCACGGGCTGATTCAGCAAAGTTTATCTCATCCCAATCGAAGAGATGCACCAGGTCGATATTCGGGAAGAACATAACCGCACCAATGCAAAGCAGAAGTAAGGAGGCCGGTATCTTTCTAATTTGCTCTATCACCTAAAAGCTTCGATCGAAGTGAAAAATTCAACCAATCTGCAGTAAATCTACCCTGTAACCATTGAGATGTCTTCCAGGCAATAACTGCAGAAAATACTCCCACAAAACTGCCGAAGTATGCATCAACAAAGAAATGCTGATTTAGATAAATCCGGGCGAAGCCCGCCCCTATGGCCAAAATAATAGCCAGCAGATTCCACCATTTATTCTTTACCAGTAAGCAGCTAATACTGAACATGCAAAAAGCAAGGGCTGTGTGTCCGCTTGGGAAACTAAAGCTTTCAAGCATTCTCTCCCCGCCAACCTGCTGAAGCTCAATAATACCCTCAAGGTATTTGGATGGTCTTGGCATGGGTCCAAACACGATCCGTTTCAGTGCCTGAGTCAAAACAGAGTTAAGCAAAATAGCCAGGCCAATGGAAATGAAATTCCCCAGTCTATAACTGATCAGTAGGAGTGATAACAAGATCACAAATAGAGGCTCTCCAAGCTTGTTCAGGAAAAGGAAAAGACCGTCAAAGGTTTGGTTTCGATACACTTCAATCAATTCGAATTCCCATCCTCTGTAATACCCCAGCAATATGAATGCTCCAAGCACCAGGAATATCAGGTAAGCTTTAAAGAATAAAGGGCTATTTAAGGAAAGACCCTTCATCGCTTTTGAAGCCTTGACCTAATTTTCTTAAAGAATTGGGTGTAAGTCTCTGGATTGAATATTACAGAGTCATTCTTTGCCTTAATGGTAAGAAACAATCCAATTGGCAGAAGAATCGCAGAAGAGATCCACATCCCAAAGAATGGGTCCAGAGCCTGTTGCTGAGCCATTTTCTCACCAATCATTGAGGATACGTGATAGATCACAAAGAAGATCACAGAGAGAAATAAAGGCCAGCCCAGACCACCTCTTTTTGTGATCGCCCCTAAAGGGGCTCCGATGAAGAAGAGGATCAGGCAGGCAGCAGAAAGAGTATACTTCCTGTACAGTTCAATTTTGTAATCTGCCAAACGCTGGAACTGCATTCTCTTGTAATCAATGTTTGGCTTAATCACCTGATCTTTCAAAAAGGAGGCTTTATTCTTTGCTCTGATTTTGATATCTGCCACCTCTCCAGGACTAAGTCTGTCGAGCATTGTGTTTACTGCTAGAAATTCGATGCTGTCTTTTTCAGGATTTCCAAACTTAAACTCGTCCTCTTCTGACTTATTCCGAAAGGCGAAGAATGGACCAATAGAGCCAGGAATAGCAAGCATTCTTCTGTCCAGTTCTATTTGGAAGGTGTCGATCTTGCCTTGAAGCTGCCTTACGTTTAGCATCTTGCTCAGTTCCTTATAGTAATCCTGATTTGACTCAGTAAGGTTGAATTGGGTTAGGTCAAAGCGCTTCTCCCAGGTTGAGAAAGTTGTCTTAAAGTGCTCGTAGGTTTTGTTCTCCGATTTTTCAGGCGGTACCTCCCGATAGCTGATTCCATCATATAGCTTGAGGATCAACAGACTGTCATTGTCTGATTGATATAACTCCCCTTTCTCTGAAAGTAGAATACTCTCAACCGCAGCATGAGATGAATAATCGTAGATAATGATATTGCTTAATGATTTACCATCTTCTCCCTTCTCCTCAAACCAAATAGCAAAGCCATCGATATCACGATTAAAAACCCGCTCTTCAAGGCTAAGCGTTGGCTTTTGATTTCGGATATCTGAAAGAAGGACCTTGAACTCCAGATTAGCTTTTGGCAAAACACTATTCGAGAAATAGAAGGCAACTCCACTGATGAAGATCACAAAGATGATCAGTGATCTCATGAATCTAAGAAGTGAAATCCCCGAAGACTTTATAGCGGTTAACTCAAAGTGCTCTCCCAGGCTTCCAAAAGTCATAATGGAGGAAAGCAGAACTGCCAGAGGTAATGCTAAAGGAACAAATGCTGCAGAGGCGAAAAAGAATAGTCGAAAAATGATCTCCCAGTCGAGACCCTTTCCTACAAGATCATCGATGTACTTCCACAGAAACTGCATGATCAGCACGAACTGAACAATGAAGAATGTAAGTACAAAAGGACCTAGAAATCGCTTGACCAGAAAGAGGTCTATCTTCTTCAAGCTTATAATTTTCCCTAAAGGTATTTAGAATTGGAGGATTGGACTTAGCCTCCGATCTGCTGAACAAGCATCTTTATCTGATTGTCCCAAAGAAGCTTCTGATCATCTACATCGTAGTCTTCGGCAAAATCAGTGATAAAAAGAACTGTATCATTTGAGACTTCAGACTTCTGGATCTTGAATTCGAAGAATTCATCATCTCCTGATTCTACCCAGCGATATCGAACTAATTCATTCTCAATATTGTCAATAAGCTCAGCATCTTCAATTGCTCCATCCCATCCAAAACTGTATACATCGTCATTTACGTCGCAAGTGTCCGAGAACCATTGGGCCAATCCATTGGGTGAGACAAGGAAGTTGTGAAGAATCGACGGTGACGATCTAATTATATACTCAAGTTCAAATTGTTGTTTTGCCATTCAAACAAATTACAGAGCCTCCAATCTGCTCTATTTAATAAGAGCGAGTCTAAAATCCCATCTTAAATTCAGCTTGCCATGCGGCCTTAAAATAAAGAGTAGCGGACTCGCTATTTCTACGATTTGAGCAAGTATAAACAAAAAATCATGTTTGCAAAATTTTAGTCTTTCAGCTTTCCACAGAAGATGACTCAGTTTTATTGAAAAATCACCTACAACTGCAATGCATTAGCCCTTAGAATTCTCTTGTTTCACTATATTTTAAGACCTTTGCAGCCACAAAATTCAGTGCTTGAATGTTTGAGAATTTATCGGAAAAACTAGAATCGGCCTTTAAGACCCTTAAAGGCCAGGGCCAAATCACAGAAGTAAACGTTGCTTCAACGGTCAAAGAGATTCGGAGAGCCTTAGTAGACGCAGATGTAAATTATAAGATCGCCAAGGAGTTCACTGCAAATGTGAAAGAGAAAGCTCTTGGGGACAATGTTCTTACAGCTGTTTCACCTGGTCAGTTAATGGTAAAGGTGGTTCAGGATGAGCTAACCAGTTTAATGGGTGGTTCAGCTGCAGAATTCAACATCAAAGGTTCTCCGGCAGTAATCCTTATCGCAGGATTGCAGGGTTCGGGTAAAACAACCTTCACCCACAAACTTGCCCATTACCTTAAGACGAAGAAAGGAAAGCAGCCTTTGATGGTAGCAGGTGATGTTTATCGTCCGGCAGCGATAGATCAGCTTACAATTCTTGGAGAAGGAATTGACGTTCCGGTTTTCTCAGATAAAGAGAGTAAAGATCCAGTTGACATTGCAAAGAGAGCAATTGATCACGCAAAGGTCAATGGAAATAATGTAGTCATCATTGATACGGCAGGGCGTCTTGCAGTGGACGAGGAGATGATGAAAGAGATCGAGCAGGTTAAGAAGGCTACCAATCCAAATGAGATCCTCTTCGTAGTGGACAGTATGACTGGTCAGGATGCCGTGAATACTGCGAAGGCATTCAATGACAGATTGGATTTCAACGGTGTGGTTCTTACCAAGCTCGATGGTGATACAAGAGGTGGTGCTGCCCTATCGATCAAGTACACAGTTGATAAACCGATCAAGTTTGTAAGTACTGGAGAGAAGGTTGATACGCTTGATGTTTTCCATCCAGACAGGATGGCTAACAGGATTTTGGGAATGGGTGATATAGTATCATTCGTTGAGAAAGCCCAGGAGCAGTTTGACCAAAAGAAAGCTGCTGAACTTCAAAAGAAGATCTCCAAGAACAAGTTTGACTTCAACGATTTCCTATCCCAATTGGCTCAGATCAAGAAGATGGGTAACGTAAAAGATCTACTTGGGATGATCCCTGGAATGGGCAAAGCAATGAAGGACGTAGATATCGATAATGATTCCTTCAAAAAGATCGAAGCCATCATTCTATCAATGACCCCAAATGAGCGAGCTAATCCTGAATTGCTGGATGGTAAGCGTAGAAAAAGAATTGCAGATGGAAGTGGAAATACCATTCAGGATGTAAACCAGTTTGTGAAGCAATTCGACCAAATGAAGAAAATGATGCGTCAGATGCAAGGCATGTCCAAAATGGGCAAACTCGGTCGTCGCATGCCGATGAAAAGATAATGTCCGATACAAAGACCACAGATCAATCGAGATATGCAGCAAGAGGAGTTTCTGCTGCTAAAGAAGATGTTCATGCAGCGGTAAAAGACCTGGAGAAAGGCCTTTACCCAAATACCTTTTGCAAGGTTTTCCCCGACTTGCTCGCCGGAGACGATTCTCAGTGTAATCTTATGAGTTCAGATGGCTCAGGAACCAAGTCAGCAATTGCTTACTTGTATTGGAAAGAGACTGGAGATGTAAGTGTTTGGGAAGGAATTTCAGAAGATGTGATCGTCATGAATCTGGATGATCTCCTGTGCACAGGCGCTACGAATAACTTCATCTTTACTTCTGTAATCAATCGAAATAAGCACCTTATCCCGGGAGAAGTGATCTCAGCTCTTATCAGAGGCTCTGCTAACTTCTTTGATAGAATGAATGATCTGGGCATTTCCATCAAGTATGTTGGAGGTGAGACAGCAGATCTTGGAGATCTTGTACGTACAATTACTGTAGACGGCTCCATGACAGTTAGAATGCCACGTACAAATGTGGTTAAGAACGAGATTCGTCCTGGCCAGGTGATCGTTGGACTAGCAAGCAATGGCAAGGCTAGCTATGAATCTGAATACAATTCAGGAATTGGCTCAAATGGGCTCACTTCTGCCCGCCACGATGTTCTTTCAAAGCATTACGCTACTCATTATCCTGAAAGCTTTGATCCAAACACAGATCAGCAATTCGTCTACAGCGGGAAGCACCGTTTGACAGATCCTCTTGAAGGAACACCCCTAAACATTGGAAAAGCACTTCTTTCCCCAACAAGAAGCTTTGCTCCGGTTGTAAAGAATGTTCTCGATGAGCTTCCAGGGAAAATTCAGGGAATGGTTCATTGCACTGGCGGTGCACAAACCAAGGTTCTTCACTTCATGGACAGGTACCATGTGATCAAGGATAATCTCTTCGCTACTCCTGCCCTATTCGAATTGATTCAAACTGATACTCAGACAGATTGGAGCGAGATGTATAAAGTCTTTAACATGGGAAACAGACTTGAATTCTATGTGGATGAGGAATATGCACAAACCATCATTGACATTGCAAAAGGATTCAATATTGAATCTCAGATAATCGGAAGGGTTGAAGACTCTGAAAAAGCAAAGGTCTCAGTAGTAACTGAGCACGGCACCTTCGAATACGAATAGCATTGCAACCTATTCGAAACTACTTCAGTCTATAAAAGCATTAAGGGATTAAGGGGTTTATCACCTCCTGTTTGATACGGATTTATTTAAAAGGCTCCTCTGCCAGGGGGGCTTTTTTCATTTTATTCACTTTCTCTTTGCCTGATACGAAAAGGCTTATCCCTAAACCTATTACACCATACACGTACTTCATAGCGGCTTCCTTTACTCCTGAGATCAAGCGATCCCAGAAACTCAATTCACTGTATTCATAATAGTCAGGGAGGTAAAATGGATCGGGTTGTACAGGTAGTTTTAAAGGGATCTGCTCAAACTCATACCAACAAAAGATCAAAGCTGCGATCAATGGTAAGGAGATGCTCAATATCCAAACCAGGCGCATTCTAAAAATGGGAATAACCTTTACAATTAGCTTCCCGAGAACTAAGCCTGCCAATAACCATAGGAACTGATTCATTAGTCTGTGAGGGCTTTATCCAGAAGTTCTTTGATCTTCTTTCTCTGAAACATAACTACAAGATGTGATCCTCCTGAAACAGGAATGGCGTTTTTGATGCGCCTAATTGGGAACAGTAGATCTCTTGTCCCATGAATATGAGAATACGATCCTGCCTCTCCCTTAAAGTTCCATTTCACAACCCGATTAGTCACCCATGAGATGAAATGTGGCTTAGTTTTCTGAGCCATATCAATCATAATAGTAAATCGGTCCTTGGCTTTTGATAGGTTTCGGAGTCTCTTAAACCTCCATACATGAATATCTATAAGCCATTGTCCGGGTATAAGCTTGTGTAATGGCAGGTACCTTCCCAGCCTAATAAACCATGGCTTTTCAGACGAATTCTTTATGGTAGATATATAGACCACTTTCTCTGGAGAACATCGCTGAGACAGCTCCGAACAGATTATCCCGCCAAAGGAAATCCCTACTAAAGAGAAGTCCTGATCCTGGTCGATTCTATTGAGGTACAATTGTATGTATTCCTCCCAATCGGTTTCATTGTTGGCATCAATCAGCTCTATGACCTCTGAATCATAGCCCTCAACGGGCAGATATGGATCGTAGATCCTCTTATCGCTACCTAAACCGGGTATTAAATACAGCTTCTTCATTGGGGTTTATAAAAGCCAAGTTCAATATTTAAGGAATCCTGAACTGCCAACCAAAACTGATCGATAAACTGCTCTTTCAGGTAGATCCGCCTGGCCTTATCAGTATTCAGAGTAGTAGGAATATCCATATTGGCTGTATCATAAAAGGCCAGCGTACCCATACATAGCCAATCGCTTCCACTCCAAACCCCATACCTTCCCGATACTACTCCCGGGAAAAAGCCATCTTCCATTAAAAATGGTAGAAGTTTCCCCTCTTCACCGAAGTCAAAAAGAAGAATCTGGTCATTATCAGCTTCAACATTAGAATTCATCCAACTCCAGTCTTGCCAATAGGCTTCCAGGCCTTCAGCATCGGCACCCTTTGCAATATAATTGATCAAGGTAAGGTCAATTGAGCCCTTCGGGCTGATATCGCCTGAGCAGAAATTGTCTGCAGTAGGAATAGAATCCGGAAGGGAAACAAACTGTCTGAAAAATTCGATCTCAACACCCTCTTCCATTTCTACAGATGGCAGAACAGCGGTCTCTTGCTCCGAATTAGATTGGCAGTAGATCAGGAAAAAACAAACAAATAAGAAACTAAGCTTCGCGCTCGTAGAGAGCTTTGGAAAGACCGAGGAGTGGTTTCTTTTTAACATCGTCAACTGGAAGCTCTTTCAATAAGCTTGAAGCATTAAGATAATAGCTTTCCATTTCCTCTTCGATAAAGCTTTTTGCACCTGTGCTCTCAATGATTTCAAGTATTTCGTCTACTTTTTCCTGAGAGTCAGTTTCTTGAGAGAACCAAAAGCTAATTCGATCTCTCTGCTCTTGATTAGCGAGTTCCCAGGCTTTGATTATCAGGCCTGTTTTCTTATTTCTAAGAATATCACCACCTACTTTCTTACCGATCTTTTCACCATTTCCAAAGGCATCCAGCCAATCATCCTTTAACTGAAAACTAACGCCTAATAGCTCTCCAAATCGATACATGGTTTCCTGAGAATCAGGTGAAGCATCGCCTGAACTGGCTCCGATCTGCAAGCTAACTCCAAGAAGTACAGCCGTTTTAAGACGGATCATTTCAAGGTATTCAGGGTAATTTACGATTGCCTCTTCCTCGAAATCCATATCCATTTGCTGTCCCTCACAAATTTGCCTTGCAGCAACATTGAAGGTTCCAATGATCTTCGGATCCATCTCAGATTGAAGAATGTATTGATATGAAAGGACCATTGTTAGGTCTCCGGAAAGGATCCCGGCATTGAGTCCATAAGTTTTATGCACAGTTGGCTTGCCTCTGCGCTGATCCGCATGATCCATTATATCGTCATGGATCAGGGTGTAATTATGAAATAGCTCAATTCCGTAAGCTGCAGGAAGAGCTTTTTCTAACACTCCATCAAAGAGATCACAAGCCATAAGAACGAATACTGGTCGGATCCGCTTTCCACCAATGGACATCATGTATTCAACTGGTTGGTAGAGGCCTGCGGGCTCGGCGGGGAAGAACTGCTGTTCTGAGTATTGATCAAAGATTCTTCTTAGATACGCATAATCCCCTGCGGTCATACTGGATGGGTTTGCTCTTTTTATTGATAATTGAATGTTGGAGGCCACTTTTACTGTCTTTCGGTTCATGTATAACCTATGTCTAACTCTTCCGTATAAACATAGACTTCAAATTGACAACAGCTAATTAGCGATTCGGTTTGAAGTCACGTTAAAAATTCAACAAAATTGACCTCCGACAACCAACATTTCTTCCACTTAAATAATAATCCTTATCAGGAAAGTAAAAGCTCTGTTGATTCCTATATTAAGTCAATGTATGACAAATTAGATAATCTCAAAAGCAACATTGATACATCTGAGGAGATTGCCAAACTGAAAGCCGAATTAAACCAACTGAGAAGGATTGTGGAGTCTCCAAATCCCGGAAATCCATTCTATCAGGAACTTCTAAATAGTCTGGAAGAAGGCTTTAGTCTTTTGGATCCAGATGGTAAGATTGAGTTTGTAAACGAACAATTCCTGGAAATTCTGGGATACACCGCCGATGAAGTAATCGGAATGCGTCCAGAAGAGATGATCTGGGAACTGGAAAATCAAGAATTCTTCCTTGAGAAGCATAAGAAAAGAAAGGAGGGTGTCGCAGATAGCTATGAAATTCAGGTAAAGCATAAAAGTGGTCATCCGATCTGGATGATGGTTAAAGCGAAGCCGCTTTTCAATTCTGATGGGAGCTACCGAGGCATTATGACACTCCATTATGATATCTCAAGAGAACTAGAGACTCGTGAGAGACTTAGGAAAAGTAAGGAGCAAATGGAGGCCAGGGTTCTAAACAGAACTGCGGAGTTAAGAGAGACAAACCATCTCCTTCAAAACCAGATGAAGGAGAGAAAGCTTGCACAGCTGGAACTTCATAAGAGCAAGAAAAGAATAGAGGAAATCTTCAATAATAGCCCGGATGGGATATTTGTAGAAGACCTCGATGGAAAGATCCTCCAGGCAAATGATGCAGCCGTAAAACTCCATCAGCTTAATTCTAAAGAAGACCTTATTGGGATGAGTGTATTCGATCTCACTCCAAAGTCTTTTGAAAATGAAGTGGCAGACAAATTCGAGCAAATTCTCAAAGAGAAAGTCCAATCATTTGAGAGCTATAGCCTGCTATCAAATGGGGAGATCATTCCAGTTGAAATTACTGCCAGATTGATTGAATATGATCAAAAGCCTGCAGTCCTTCTGAACGTCAGAGATATTACTGAAAGGAGAGCTTCTGAGGAACTACTTAAACGCTCTTTTGAAGAACTCGAGGAAAGAGTAGCAAATCGTACTAAAGAGCTAAGTGAGCTTAATGAGCAGCTCAAATCTGAGATTGAAGAAAGGAAGAGGTTTGAGAAGGAGCTGAAAAAGCAGGAATCGTACCTGAGGACCATAATCGATACTGATCCGAGCATGATCTTCGTAAAGGATAGCAGGGGTAGATTTGTCATGGCAAATCAGGCAGTCGCCGATACTTATGGCACAACCGTTAATGATCTAATCGGGAAGGACAATTCACATTTCAATCATATTTCTGATGAACTGAATTCATTCCACGATCAGGATAGGAAGGTTTTTGAATCAGGAAATCCAGTAGTGATCGCTAATGACAAGGTGACTAATCCAAAGACAGGAGAAACCAGAATCTTCCAGACAATCAAGGTCCCGATCAGCTTTGATGATGATGGGTCAAATACTCATATTCTTGGAGTATCGACCGATATCACTGACCTAACCAAGGCCCGCTTAGACGTCGATAAACACAAAGATCTGTACAGAGAGATCGCTCATAGTATTCCAAACTCTGCGATCTACCTGTTCAATGAGAATCTTGAATATGTTCTTGCAGATGGTCCGGAGGTAGAGTTCTTTGGTTATCCTAAGGAGTTCCTCGAAGGAAGACATATTCATGAAGCAATTACTGCTGAGACTCTACAGTGGATCGAGCCAATGTATCGAAGAGTATTTGCTGGTGAATCCAGTGAAAAAGGATTCACCCATAAAGACAGGCACTACAACCTGTCTGTGATCCCGATCTATAACAATCAGGGAGAGGTACAATTTGGAATGGCTCTGGCGACCAATGTTACCGATCTAAAGAAATCTGAATCCGCTCTTGAAAAGAGAGCAGCTCAACTGGCAAGGTCTAATGAAGACCTCGAGAAATTCGCCTACGTAGCTTCTCACGACCTTCAGGAGCCTTTAAGATCTGTAGCATCATATGTTCAATTGCTGAAGAACAGGTACTCCGGCGAGTTAGATGAAGAGGCAGAAGAATTCATCTCTTTTGCAATAGACGGCGTGAAAAGAATGCAGGCCCTGATCCAGGATCTCCTATCCTATTCAAGACTCACTTTCAAGGATCAACCTTACCAGGAAACCGATCTCAATGCACTTTTAGAAGGAGTTCAAAAGAACCTTGAAGAGACTATTGTTAAGCGAGAAGCAAGAATTGAAGTTCAAGGTTTGCCTACTCTAGCCGTAGACCCTTCTCAGATCATTCAGCTATTCCAGAATTTATTGGAGAATGCAATGAAGTTCTGCCAGGAGACGAAGCCTGAAATTAAGGTCTACGCCGAGGAACTTGACAATCACTGGAAAATAAGTGTGCAGGATAATGGGATCGGTATTCCAAAGCAATTCGTCAATAAGATCTTTGTGATCTTCCAAAGACTACACAGTAGAAGTGATTACAAAGGAACTGGAATAGGCTTAGCTATTTGTAAGAAGATTACCGAAAGGCACGGAGGAGAAATTTGGGTCGAGTCTGAAGAGGGAAATGGAACTACATTCCATTTAACAATTAGCAAGAGGCTTGAAAACTCCTATTGATCATCTTCATCATCATCTAAGTCAACAATCCCAAGATCGACCTTACGGTCAGGGATATTTGTTTCCTCAATAACCACTCTCAACTTATCTCCCATTCGGTAGATATGACCGGTTCGCAAACCTGTTAGCGTAAGCGATACATCATCAAAAGCGAAAGGCTCATCAGCCATTTCTCGTATGGCGACAAAACCTTCGCATTTGTTCTCAACCATCTCTACGAAAAAGCCATGAGCGGTGATCCAGGTAATGATGCCGTCGAACTCTTCGCCAATTTTATCGGATAGATATTCGACCTGTTTGTATTTGATCGCCTCTCTCTCAGCTTCAAGAGCTGAGCGTTCGCCATCTGAAGATTTCTGGCAAAGGACCTCCAGCTCATCCTTTGGGTAAATGATGTGCCTTCGATCTTTCAGTGCAGCCTCAAGGATCCTATGTACTAGCACATCCGGGTATCGTCGAATTGGCGAAGTGAAGTGGGTATAGTATTCAAATGCCAATCCGAAGTGGCCAATATTTTCAGTCGTATATTTTGCTTTAGACATTGATCTAATGGCCATCTTCTCTAGAATAGCCTGTTCTGGTTTGCCATGGATCTTTTTTATCAGATCATTCATAATGGCTGCCACATGTGACTCATCATCAAACTTCAATAAGTGCCCAAAACGACGAGCCAAGAGGGAAAAGCTGTCCAGTTTTTCGGGATTAGGTCCATCGTGAACCCTGTAAACCATTGGAATTGGGTTGGACTCTGGATTAAGCATTGAAACATACTTGGCTACCAAAATATTAGCTAGAAGCATAAACTCCTCGACCAACTGATTGGACTCGTGCTTATCCTTTGTGTAAATCCCAATCGGATATCCCTCCTCATTGAGTTCGAATCGAACTTCCTCTGATTCAAAGTTTATTGAACCATTCTTAAATCGATTCTTCCTAAGATTTCTGGAAACAGTGATCAGTGTATTGACTTCACTTGTAAACTCACTTTCTGCTCCATCAATGATATCCTGAACCTCTCCGTAAGTGAATCTTTTGTTGGAGTGAATAACGCTCTTTGTGAAAGCAGAACTAACTACTTTATGATTGGAATCAAACTCTACAAGTACCGAGAAAGCTAATCGATCCTCATTTGGACGAAGGCTACAGAGATTATTAGAAAGTCGCTCTGGAAGCATTGGGCAAACCCTGTCGGGTAGATAAACCGAAGTAGTTCTGTTAATTGCCTCCTTATCTAGAGCTGAATCCTGCTTCACGTAGTGAGATACATCAGCAATGTGGATTCCTATCTCGAAGTTTCCATTTTCGAGTTCTCTAACAGATAAAGCATCATCAAAGTCCTTGGCATCAACTGGGTCGATTGTAAATGTCACAACCTCTCTATGGTCGTGACGCTTTGAGATCTCTTTAGCGGAAATCTCTTCGGGCATTGAATCCGCTTCTTCCAGCGCTTTTGGAGGGAATTCAATATCGAAGCCAGCCGAAAGAAGCACATTGTTCATTTCCAGCTCATTGCGGTTGAAGCCGGTCAGGATCTGTTCAACTTTTGCAGTAGGATTTTTATCCTCCAATTTCCATTCAACGATCTTTGCAATGACCTTATCGCCATCCTGAGCGCCACCCATCATGTTCTTTGGAACAAAGAGATCATAGCGCATTTTTCGATCATCAGGTACAACGAATGCAAATTCACGGGACATTTGGAATGTGCCCATAAATCGGTCTTGCTTACGCTTAACGATATCTACAACGATCCCCTCTAGTCTTGATCTTCTGCTTGCAAAGAGCTTAATAGCAACGGTATCTCCCTGAAGGGCATTCATTCCGTTTTTTCGGGATACAAAAACATCTTTATTCAAAGACTGGCAGACTACGTATAGATCTCCACGAGCAGTTAGGTCAACTGTTCCTTCAATGGTCTCGATGGTTAATGGTGCACTCTCAATGGCCCCGGCAATCTTGACCTTATTCGCACGAGTCTTTGTAAGCTTCCCGGAATCCAACAGACCCTCAAGGGTTCGCTTTACTTTCTCTGTGCTGTAGCTTTTTGAAAACTTACGATGAAGCTGAGAAAAGGTGCACTGCTTCTTTTGGTTGCCGGCGAGATAATTCAGGATTGCCTTCTCTACTGAGGTAGACTTAGGTTTGTTACTACGCTTCTTTCTTTTTTTAGCCATGTTTGGCTATATCGTTTTCACTCGTTAAGAGGCTGATTGTGCATCCATTCTGGCCTGGATATCTTTTAGCTCACCTTTAGGAATAGCAGAGATCAATTTCTGTGTGTATTCCTTTTGCGGGTGCTCATAGATCTCATCTGCCTGGCCCATTTCTTCAATCTCTCCTTTATTCATAACAACCATACGGTCACTCATGAATTTAACCACTGAAAGGTCATGGGAGATAAAGATGTAGGTAAAATCGTAATCCTTTCTAAGCTTGATTAAGAGGTTCAGCACCTGCGCCTGAACTGACACGTCAAGAGCTGAAACCGACTCATCACAAATGATGAAGCGAGGATTCAATGAAAGCGCTCTTGCAATACAGATACGCTGTCTTTGCCCTCCAGAAAATTCATGTGGGTAGCGATTGAAATGCTCCGCTCCAAGGCTTACGGTCTCAAGCAGGTCAACTACTTTCTCTTTTCTTGCCTTGTCGTTTCCATACAAGCCATGAACCTGCATCGGCTCAAGTATTGCATTTCCGATCGTCATTCTAGGATTCAAACTTGAATAAGGATCCTGGAAGATGATCTGCATATCCTCGCGAAGGTCGGTAAGCTCCTTGTCTGAAAGATTAAGAATGTTACGTCCTTCAAAAAGAACCTCTCCATCATAAGCAGGAGTCAATCTAAGGATGGTTCTTCCCAATGTTGTTTTACCACAACCTGACTCACCTACCAATCCTAAAGTCTCTCCGGGATAAACATCGAAACTTACATCATCAACTGCCTTGACGTAGTCAAGAGTTTTACCGAAGAAATTGCTCTTCGATGGGAAGTAAGTCTTCAAATTCTTCACCTCAAGGATCGGCTTTTTAACCATTAGATCCTTGAGTCTTTGATCTGTTTCATCACGAGTAACGATCACCTTCTTGATCATATCCTCTACTGAGGATTCAAGCTCAATGATCTCTCCGTTTTCAACTTTCATGAAGTCGGAAACAGTAGGAAGCTTGCTAAGTCTTTTACCTAGTGGTGGACGACAGGCAAGAAGCCCTTTTGTATATGGATGCTGAGGGTTTTTAAAGATATCGAGAACAGGACCCTGCTCAACGATCTTACCCTTGTACATCACAATAACTCTATCGGCGATCTCAGCGATCACACCAAGGTCATGCGTAATGAAAACGATTGATGCTTCAACCTCTCTTTTAAGGTCGTTCATCAAATCGAGAATGGTCTTTTGAACTGTTACATCCAGAGCTGTTGTAGGCTCATCTGCAATAAGAATAGAAGGATTACATGACATCGCCATGGCGATCATCACCCTTTGCTTCTGCCCTCCTGAAAGCTCGTGAGGATAGCTTCTGTAGATCCTGTCTGGAGTAGGAAGCTGAACCTTCTCGAACATTTGGATGGTTCTTTTCTTCGCCTCAGATTTGCTAACCTTTTGGTGCAATTGAATCGCTTCAACTACCTGATCCCCACAGGTAAATACAGGATTCAATGATGTCATTGGCTCCTGAAAGATCATTGAGATATCATTACCTCGATATCTTCTCATTTCAGCTTCAGAGATGTCTAGAAGATTTACTTCACCTCGCTCTTTGTCGTGGAAGATGATCTCACCACCTGTGATCTTTCCAGGAGGGTCTGGGATCAATTGCATGATCGATAATGAAGTAACAGATTTTCCGGAGCCTGACTCTCCTACAATTCCAACTGTCTCACCTTTATTCAGGTGAAAACTTACATCATTAACGGCCTTAACTACTCTATCCTCAGTGTGGAATTCGGTTACCAGTCCTTTTACTTCCAGAAGCTTTTCTGACATTCTATTCTTTATTGTTCAGCCCGCTAATTTAGACCTTTAAACAAGGATTCCCAAAGAGCTATTCAACAGCTCTAAATATTGATGTCGGCGGCATTCAACATCTTTTCCATATGAGCATCTAAACTTAGTTCATCTTTAAGTTTAAAATCGACTTTGAAACTGATTTCACCATTTAGGATCTGTTCAATTTTTTGTGCCCAATCTCCAGTCTCAAGGGTGTCAATTACAAGTCCCTGCCCCTCACTTATTATCTCCTTTCCTCCAGTCCATTTAGAGACTATGGCCGGTGTCCCGGCCGATAGGCTTTCTGAAACAATCTGCCCGAAGGGCTCATAAAAAGCTGGGTGCAAATGAAGATCTGCAATGTTGTAGAGATCATTAGGAGCTTGCAGGAAACCCAAAGAGCGAAGATTAGTTAGGCTCGATCTAAATGGAGTCCCTGCTACAAGGAACAGGACTCTATCTCCGAAATATCTTGCCAGTGATTCAATTGTAGAAAGACCTTTTCGCCTATGGCTTGTAGATACAAAGGAGCAAACGAATTGGTCTTCCCTGACACCGTATTTCTTTCTCAGTGATTCCTTTTCTTCTGCGCTTAATTCGTAGAAGTTTTCTGTATTCAATGGTGGATATAGAACCTGGATCTTTGAATCACTCTCACCATAATAATCTACTATCTCTTGAGACACCATTTGAGAGCATGCAAAGACAATTTTTGAATTGCTAAATGCCTTTCTATCCATTTTTAACTGAACCCAATCATCAGGCTTTTTGAATAATGGTTTCTTACGATGAAGGAATCCGGCATGCGTATTAGGGGCAAGAACGAAATCCTGAGCCGAGGTCCTTTCCAGAGAGAGTGAAAAATCATAGTCCTTTCCGGAAAGAAAGCGCTTCAGTTTTGAATCAAATGCAAGAGGCCTGAGCAATCTGGGATAAGCAGAAACATCGAGATGAACGAAGTTGACATTTTTTGGAATTGGAGTTTCATCCAGGACCTTCCCACAGATCACCGTGACTTCATCTCCGTGTTTTAGGAAATACCTGATATAGTTTTGAAGGCGGGTCTCAAGTCCACCTTTCAGTCCATAACGAATATGTATCAGTGCGACTTTCACTAAAGATTAGAGCTGCTGCTGATCTGGTCACTTTCGATCAAAGGCAAACCAAGTAGTTTGAGCAATACCTGTGCACTTGTGACCACATCTTTCTCGCAGTAGACCGCAATTCTGTTCAGGTCTTTTTCTTCCCAGTAGACCTTCCCTACCATGCTACCGTCAATATCATCTTTAGGTGTTGGGATATCGAAAACTGCTGCAAGAAGATTCAAACTGGTATAGGCTTTAAAATCTCCAAACTTCCACATCTGCATAGTGTCCAGTTGATTGATCTCCCAGGGTTTCTTTCCCTGGATCTGGAGGATCTTTGGAAGTTTTAATCCATTGATCAGCATTCTTCTACACAGGTAGGGCACATCAAACTCCCTAATATTATGGCCACATAAGACCTTGTTGGCCTGATAAAAACTCTTATTCAACATCTCTGAGAAATCAGAAAGAAGCTTCTTCTCATCATCTCCGTAAAAGGATTTGGTTCGTAAAGAGTATTTGCCTCCATTGGGGATGAATATCCCTGCTGAAATACAGACTACTTTGCCAAACTCAGCATAGATGCCGGCTCTTTCATAACTATCGGGAGACTCCTCATCCTCTTTACCAATTCTCTCATGCTTTAGATCCCACAATTTTTGGATCCTTTCTGATGTACTTGAGTATTCAGCTTCCTGAGATACGGTCTCAATGTCGAAAACCAGGATGTTTGAAAGATCGTATTCAGCCATTTTAGTCTCTTTTCTTTAATTCGATGAACAACTCCCTGCCTGCTCTTGGAGCAATGCTATTTTCAGCACGATCCATGTGAAGGATATCAAAATACGGCTCAAACAGGTTGGTATATTCCTCCTTGCTTCCTCCAAATGGTGGCCCTTCTTCTGTCAATGGAAAGTCGAAGAGCAGTCCTGCCAATCGGCCCGAAGGGCTAAGAAGTTCAGAAGCTTTCTTTGCATAGTCTTTACGCATGGCAGGTGGCAAGGCACAAAAGAATGTTTGCTCAAGGATAATATCAAACTCTCCTTCTATTCCAAAAAAGTCAGAATTAATAAGGAACTCATCCTTAAATTCTGGATATCTGAACTTAACCGCACGTAAAGCTTCTTTTGCCCAGTCTACGATGAAAACATTCTCAAAACCCAGTTTTCTCAGGGCCTCAGCTTCGTAGGCTCTTCCAGCTCCAGGAATTAAAACTTTAACACTCACATTGCGTATACTTCCCATATATTGCATGAGTGCAGGAGATGGCATTCCAAGATCCCATCCGGTTTGATCATTCAAGTAGCGATCATTCCAATAATCGGGTGAGAAAATTTCTTTGCCTTCTTTCTGTTTGTCCATATTTGTGAAAAATCTAGATCATGATCATTCCTGAGGATAATAATAGCAAAAGCAGGATTTACATTATTCTAATTGTACTGCTGCTAATTTCCTTCGTTGTCAGCCTTTACTTTCTGCAGCAGAAATCAAAGGAGATTGAAGTTCTTAAATCAGAGCTTGTAGAGCAAGAAAATACTAGTAATGAGGAACAGGAGTTCTTGCTTTGGCAATACGACAATATCGTTGACATGTACGATAGTTTGGGAATTGAGTATCAGAGCCTGATGGGGAAGAATGAAATGCTTGATAGCATCCTGATCGAGAGAGGAAACGAGAATTATCTTTTGCGCACTGAAATTGACCAGTTGAAAGCAAAGGGTGATCTGAATGAAGAAGAGATCGCCAAACTGAAAGCGCTTATCGATCAGTACGAAGTACAGAACAAAGAGTACCTGGCTCAAATCGAGCAGTTAGTTTCAGAGAATGAAGAGCTTGTTGTTGCTCTTGAGGAATCAAAAGCAGAGAACGAATTGCTTCAGGCTTCAAATGAGTACCTGGGTAATAAGTATGTTCAGGGTTCTCTCTTAGAGACCAAAGCGCTAGAGATAACCGGAGTCAAATTCAAGAACAACGGTAAAGAGTCAACTACAAATAAGATCAACAAACTGGAGCAGCTTAGAATCTGCTTTGAAACAGGTGACAACAATGTGATCGAGCCCGGACCGGTGAATATGTTGATTAGAATTGTAAAGCCTTCAGGTGTGACAATTGCGGTAGATGCAATGGGATCAGGTGTCTTTGAAAATGCCGATTCTGAGGAAGAAATGCTCTACACAAAGTCCATCGATTTCGACTATGAAAATGTAAACAAGCGCATTTGTGTTTACTGGTCTGAGAATCTATATGAGGCTGGTGAATACACTATCGAAGTTTATCAGGCCGGTTACAGAATCGGGTCTGGAGTAGTTACCCTTAAGTAGAAAAGCCATTTGGATCCTAAGGCCCATGATCGCACTCTGTTTCTTAAGAGGGTAGCGCATGATCTTGGATTTGAGGCTTGTGGGGTATCAAAAGCCGAATTGCTGTCAGAAGAGGCAAAACGTCTCGAATCCTGGCTAAATCAGGGTATGCATGGCAGCATGGATTACATGCAAAATCATTTTGATTTTAGAATTGATCCAGGGAAACTTGTTCCGGGCGCTAAGAGTGTGGTTAGCCTTCTTTTCAATTACTTCCCTGGTGATGATGTTGGGAACCAAAACTTTAAAGTCAGCAAGTACTCTTATGGTAGAGACTATCATAAGGTCATTAAGAAGAAGCTTCAAAAGTTACTTCAGTCTTTGAATGATGAAATTGGAGTTTCTGTTCAGGGTCGGTGCTTTGTTGATTCAGCGCCAATTTTAGAGAGAGCCTGGGCAGCGAGATCAGGTCTAGGCTGGGTCGGTAAGAATGGGAATCTATTACGAAAGGGTTCCGGCAGCTGGTATTTCCTTGCTGAGCTAATTATTGATCTCGAGCTTGTACCGGATGGGCCAGTCAAAGATTATTGTGGCAGCTGCACCAAGTGTATTGATGCCTGTCCTACCGATGCCATTTACGAACCCTACAAGGTTGATGGAAGCAAGTGCATAAGCTATTTCACTATCGAACAAAAAGGCGAATCGATCCCCGATGAATTTATTGGAAAGTTTGAACACTGGGCTTTTGGCTGTGATATCTGCCAGGATGTTTGCCCAATAAATGCCAGAGCGAAAAAACACACTGAACCTGACTTTGAGCCTCGATCACCCTGGCCTGAATTAAGTAATCAGGAATGGGTTGAGATGACAGAAGAAGTGTTTAACAAGTTATTCGAAGGTTCACCAGTAAAGAGAACTGGTCTTTCTGGTATTAAGAGGAATGTAAAATTCCTTCTAAAGGATTAGTGCATCCTATCTCCTCTTATTTCTATTTCATCCATGACTTTCGCTTCATAGTCAAGATACTCCTGCCACCTTTCAAGGACCTGTTCTTTTGGAAAATAAGTAAAAGCCAGATCCAGGAACAATCGATAATGTCCTGCTTCAGAATCCATCAACTTTCGATAGAATACTCTTAACTCTTCGTCTTCAAGACCTTTTGATAATAATCGGAAACGCTCACATGAACGGGCTTCTATCAATGCAGCTACTAACAGCCTTTCGAGCAGTTGTTTTTCCTTGCCCCCACCCTTTTGCATAAAACTCATAATCGCAGAAACGTATTCATCTTTTCTTTGAGCACCTAACTGAAGACCACGCTTTTTAAGAAGGTCTAAAACCATTCTAAAATGTCCCCACTCTTCAGCAACCACTGGAACAAGGGATTCTACCAGGTCCTCTTTCTCTGGATATCCCTGAATCAATGAGATCCCGGTGCTTGCTGCCTTCTGCTCACAGTAAGCATGGTCGGTTAAGATCTCTTCTAAGCTTTTCTGTGTCAAATCAACCCACCTTGGGTCTGTTGGAAGTTTCAATCCGTACATATGTTCACAAAATTAGAAAGCCTTTGAGCTTTTAACACAGCAATTTCCTTTAATTTGATATATAATGAAAACCAGGCTCTTAGTCCCCTTTTTGGTTTTCGCATTAACTACTGCGAATAGTCAGATCTGCCACGACTTAAATCTTGAGGAAAAGCTACTGGCATCTCCTTACCAGGAAAATACTCAGGGGCAGCTTTATCTTCTGGGTGAAACCCATGGTTTTGCAGAAAACTTTGATATCCAGCTATGGCATATCAAACAATTACATGCCATGGACAGCCTCAGGCAGGTTATTCTGGAGATCCCTGCCGGTTTTGAGTTCTATATAGAGAAATACCTTAAAGACGGTAAGATCGATGCCTTTAAAGAAATTGTCTTTCAAAAGAGGCAGGGCAGCGTTTTCTCATCTGAAGAATTCATCCAATTCATGCAGGATTTTAGAAAGTGGAACAAGTCCTTGCCAGCCAATCAGAAAGTAAAGCTTATTCCGGTAGACGCAGAATCCGACCCCTCCACAACTTTGAGAGCCATGCTGCAAATGATTCCAAATGGCTCAATCCCAAAAGAGATCAATGTGACCGTAGATATGATGGTACGCTTTAGGAATGACGGGGTGTTTACGAGTGAGAAAATGACCATTCTTGCAAATCAGCTTGAAGGGAACTTTCTAAGTTTTCAGGGGACTTATTATGAGCTGTTGGGAGACTACTACCCCATGTACTACAGGAGTTTAATGAGCCTCATTAACTCTGCATACAGACCTCGAGAAATAGCGATGTACTTCAACATTGTTCAGTATTTCACTAATGCTGAGACTCATGGAAACAGTTTTGGTCAGTTTGGTGCCCTCCATTGTAGATCTGGGAAAAGTGATAAGACAGGCTATTTTCTAGGCCAAATGCTCAATGCAGAAAAATTGTCTCCTTTTAAGGGAGCGGTTCACTCAGGCTTGATCGTATACGCTGGTGAGGAATCTGAGGAAGGGCTGCCAGTAGCTCCGGTCTTACCATTTATACAATCTCAAATTGAGCGATACTGTGAAGGTGATAACGCATTGATTGACCTCAATGTAAAGAAGCCAGCTTTCGAAGAAGAGGCAAAGCAATTCAATTTCATTCTTCTAGTCGATGGAGTGACTGATATTACTCCTCTTGATTAATTATTTCTGATACCCTGCATTTAGTAAGTTCGTGTTGATTGATGTTCAAAAAAGTCGCACGAGGTCAAGTTTCTTTTAAAATGCGGATATTTCTTGTTTTCTGTTTTACGATTGCCTGTCTAATCCTCCTTTGGATCTTAGATGCCAGATCTGAAATGAATGCTGATGGTCCTGAGATTGAAGTACCGGCAAATTTTGAGATAACTGTTTGGGCAGATGATGTGCCTAATGCCAGGGCAATGGCGATGGGAGAAGATGGAACAATTTATATAGGGAGTAGGTCTGCAGGCAATGTATATGCAATTCCAGATGCTAATGGCGATAACAAAGCTGATGAGGTAATCCTAATTGCAGAAAAGTTGAAGCTTCCTGTAGGGGTATCCTATCTGGATGGTGATCTATATATATCTGCTGTAAGTAAGATTTATAAGATCTCTTCCATTAAAGAGAATCTCAGAAACGAACCAGAATTGGAGAAAATTACTGATGCATTCCCAACTGAAACGCATCACGGCTGGAAGTTTATAGATGTTGGTCCGGATGGAAAACTTTACGTCCCGGTTGGAGCGCCTTGTAACATCTGTGAAGAAGATCCTGATCAGTATGCCAACATTATGAGAATGGATCTGGATGGTTCTAATTTGGAGACCTATGCCAGAGGTGTGAGGAATACTGTCGGTTTTGATTGGCATCCAGAAACCGGAGAATTATGGTTTACAGATAATGGAAGAGACTGGATGGGCGATGACCTTCCTCCTTGTGAGTTGAATCATGCCCCAAATCCCGACATGCATTTTGGATATCCATATTGCCATGGCACCGATATTCCAGACCCAGAGTTTGGAGAGGGAAAAAATTGCGAAGATTACATCCCACCAAAATTCAACTTTGGAGCACATACAGCTCCTTTGGGTATTTGCTTTTATGATGGCGATCAATTTCCTGATCGCTATACGAATGACATCTTTGTTGCACTGCATGGATCATGGAATAGGTCAACTAAAGTTGGTTATAAGGTTTTGCATCTGGACTTAGATGAAAACGGGAATGTACTTGGTTCGAAAGATTTTCTGATTGGAATGGAAGTTCGTGGTGAAGTTATCGGGAGGCCTGTTGATGTATTAGTTTATAAGGATGGAAGCTTATTGGTTTCCGATGATCATGCTGGAAAGATCTATCAGATAAAGTATACAGGACAATGAGTTACCTAAAAGAACAGAAAGAGAAAGTCAATATTGATTCTAGCTGCTTCATTGCAGAGGGAGCCAGATTGATTGGAAATGTGAGCCTGGAGAAGAACTCCTCAGTTTGGTACAATGCTGTCCTTCGGGCAGATTACGATCAGATCACCATTGGTGAAGGAAGTAATGTTCAGGATTGCGCGGTGATACATATAGATGAAGGTGTACCATGCCGCATTGGAAAGAATTGCACGATAGGTCATCAGGCGATGGTACATGGCTGTGAAGTAGGCGATGGTTCTTTAATAGGAATAGGTGCTATTGTACTTAACCATGTCAAAATTGGAAAGTCCTGCTTAATCGGCGCGAATGCGCTGGTAACTGAAGGAACAGTTATTCCAGATGGTTCTCTTGTTCTGGGCTCTCCTGCAAAAGTCATTAGAGCCCTTCGGGCAGATGAGATCGAAGGAATCCAAAATGGAGTTAGAATCTATCAGGAGCAGGCAAAAAAATACTTAGACTAGAAATTGAAGCGCGTTCTATTCATACGATTCAGTTCAATTGGAGATATCGTCCTGTGTTCTGCGGCTACCAGATGCTTTAAGTCTCAATATCCAGAATTAGAGCTCCACTTTCTAACAAAACCAGTCTTCTCTGAGCTTTGCTCTACCCTTCCCGGGGTTGATCATGTGCACGATTTAGATGATTCAATATCTGCTACTATCAAAAAGATGAAGAGTCTTGATTTTGATCTGGTAGTTGACCTCCATAATAATATCAGGAGTAAAAGAGTAAGCTCAGCACTCAAGAAAAAAACCCTTCGGGTTGATAAGAGGAATATTGATAAGTGGCTAATGGTCCAATTTAAAGCCAAAAAGGAAATACCCCATATCGCTTTGAGATATATCCAAACAATGGAAAGTATTGGTGTTGGATATGACGATCTTGGTCTTGAGCTGGACATCCCTGCAAGGACAGAAAAAGAGGTTTCCGACACCAGGACACTTGCTGTAGCGGTTGGTGCAAAGTTTGGGACTAAAAAGATCCCTGCTTCAATGCTGAAAGAGATTGTAAGATGGTTTCAGGGTGATGTAATACTGCTTGGAGGAAAAGAAGATATAAAGACAGCTGAATCTCTTTTAGTCCCAGGTCGGAACTTTAGGACTGAAAACTTATGCGGCAAACTAAGTATAGTTGAATCTGCTCAGGCACTTCAATCAGCAGATGTTTTACTAAGTGGCGATACCGGACTAATGCATATTGGCGCAGCATTTAAAATTCCGATAGTAAGTGTTTGGGGCAATACCGTACCTGAGTTTGGAATGTTTCCTTTTTTTCGAAAAGATGAAAATTTTAAATGGTCGGCTTTGCAGGCAAAGAAATTAGATTGCAGACCTTGCTCAAAGATTGGATTTGACCAATGTCCGAAGGGACATTTTAATTGCATGGTCTCCATAAATCCCGAAACTATTAAGGAAGCAATCGTAGAAAAGCTTCAATTCACCTGACTCCAATTTTTATCTAAAAAGCTGATGCTGAGCGATTATAAAGCATACATCAGTCACTCCTCAGTCCTTTGGCAATCGAAAAATTTAAAATTTAGTGTGGGTAGCGCAACCAAATTGTCATTTTACTCTATCTATACTATCGTATAAGGTCATTACCTGAAATCTGTCTTGTCGAATGTGGTGATTTGGTGGAAAACTGTTAGTTAAAACTCAATTCACCTGCTTTTAGACCTTCAGATGATTGTAATACCTCTTTTAAAATCATTATTTTAGTTCGTTCGAGAACAATTGAAAACCCTTTTCTAACATATAACCAATTCTATGAGGAGAATATTTACGCTCGCATTACTCTTCACCGGCATATTAACCTTCCTGACTACCAAGCAACTAAAGGCTTCGCACATTGCAGGTATGGATTTAACGTATCAATGTTTGGGTACAAACAACCCGAATGGGCCGGATACCATGTTATTCTTCCTGAATATCTATCGTGACTGTAGCGGTATTACAGTTTCACAATTTCAGAATCTGGTTATTTCATCCCCTACTTGTGGAATCCAGCAGACATTACAGCTGAATTTTGACTCAGTAACTGAAGTAACTCCTATTTGTAATACAGGTGTTATAAGTACTTGTAATGGGGGTAATGTTCCTGGGGTTCAGCAGTATGCCTTCAGTTTGCAGGTTGTGCTACCACGTTGTCCGGATTGGACGATAAGTTGGAGCACTTGTTGTCGTAACCCGGCAATCACCAACCTTCAAAACCCTGGTGGTCAAGGATCATATATTCAAACAACTTTAAACAACCAGGCTTTCCCTTGTAATAGCTCACCGAGATTTACAACTCTTCCTGTACCATATATATGTATTAATACTCCGATTAACTACAACCACGGTACTATTGACTTGGATGGTGATTCACTTGTTTATTGCCCAATTGACCCTCAAAGTGCAGCAAACACTAACATTCCTCACGTTCCTCCATTCTCTGCATCTCAGCCTTTGACTGGTACTTATTCTGTGGATTCTACGAATGGTCAGATTTTTATTAATGCTACAGCCCTTCAGGTAATCACAATTGCGATCCTTGTTAAAGAATACCGAAATGGAGTGCTTGTCGGTACTGTTAGACGTGATATTCAGTTTAGGGTAATTGCCAATATTAATGGGGTACCGTGTAACACTGCCATCCCACCTATTACCCTGGACACTGTGATTGGTGCCGTGCAGGTTGATTCGGTCACAGTAGAAGCCTGTCCGGGAACACCTATGTCTTTAGTGGTAAGTGCCAATAGCTTATTTGGTGATACCCTTACAATGACATCCAATGCTACTATCGCATTCCCAGGTTCATCCTTTAATACTGTTGGAACCGATTCGGTAACGGGTACATTCAACTGGGTTCCTACAAATGCAAATGTGGGACGTAATACCTTGCTGATATTTGTAAAATTCTGTTCTCCATCTGGTCTTGAATTCCAGCAGATCTATCCTATTACAATTATTGTTTTAGAAGGAACAGACGCTGGGCCCGACATAATTTATTGTGCCGGAGGTGGTCCCAGGACAATTAATGTAGCCGGCGGTACTCAGTTTAGTTGGAGTCCTACTACTGGAATTATTTCAGCTTCACCGGATTCATCCACTGTTCAGGTTCTCCCACCAATACCTGTAGGAGATTCAATTACTTACATTGTAACAAGTGATCTCGATACAAACTTCTGTCGATACAGAGATACAGTTACAGTATATCACAGGTTAGACTTCACATGGACAGTTGGTGCGCAACCAGATACAATTTGTGCTTTTGGGTCTACAGTTCTGTTTGCACTTCCAGATGCGAACTTTGGTCCATATGTATACGCTTGGGCTCCAAATTCAGCTCTTACGGATGATAGTATCCCGAATCCTGGAGCAAGACCGCTTCAAACTACTGATTATCAGATAACAATGACATCTAACACAGGATGTACCACAAAAGATACTGTTCGAGTAAACGTTGATGGGATTGCACCTAAGATCAATTTGACTTCAGATAAGAATGATGTTTGCCCAGGGGATACCGTTCAGATATTTACCCAGGTAAGTGCTGTTCCTTGTGGGTTGAGCACGCAATTCCTTCCTGGCTGTAGCTTTGTTTCTGGAGTAATTGGAAATCAACCTACAAATACAAACATCGTCACCCCTTACCGCGGCCAGTTCAGATACCATAGAATGCAGATCATCTACAGAGCTTCTGAGCTCCAGGCTGCTGGTATGACTTCTGGAAGTATTTTCGCATTGACCTTTGACGTACTTGCTGCACCTGGTGGTGTTAATAGTACTCAGTACAATGACTTCACCATCAGAATGGGTTGTACTGAATTAACTGAACTTTCAGGTTTTGAAGGAGGTTTGACAACGGTTCTACCTGCATCTACCTACACTGTAGTTCCAGGTCAAAACACACATAACTTACCAACTTCATTTGATTGGGACGGAAGATCAAACCTTATTGTAGAGGTATGTTATTCAGCTGCATCTAACTCAGGATCTGATTTTGTAAACTATACACCTGCATTTAATGGAGCTGTTGCTTACCAGAGTACAGGTTTTGGATCTACTCCAGGTTGTTTGCTGAACACTTTTGTAACTCTTTCTGATCTCAGACCAAATACTACGTTTGTTACTTGTAATGCAGCAACAACAAACCTTACTTATACCTGGACTCCTACTGTTAATCTTGATGATCCTGCTATTGCTGAGCCATCTGCATTAGTTAATCAGGATATCACTTATCAACTTGTTGTAGATGATGGTAACTGTACAGGTGATACTACTATCGAACTAAGAGTTGATAGCTCATACTATGTTTCTACAAACCCAGACACTGGAGTTTGTGCAGGTGATACAGTTCAGCTTTACACTAACTTAATTGGAGACCTTCCTCCTGCAGTTCTTGCTTGTGGTTCTAATCCGAATGGTTGTGGCTCATTTAACTTCCAAATTGGAGATGTAGGTACTGCAACAACTACAGTGACAGTTCCTAACCCATTCTATGCAACATGGGAGGATCAAAGAGTTCAATACTTATATCTGGCTTCGGAATTACAAGCTCTTGGTTTTGGCCCAGGTAGTATAACGGATATCGCCCTTGATGTGGCTACCATTTCTGGTACTGATGCCGGAGACTTTGAAGTTAAGATCGGATGTACAAATGCCAACCAATTAACCGCTTGGCAAACAGGACTTACCAGTGTTTACACCGTAAGTAACTGGATACCGATTGTTGGTTTCAACACATTCAACTTCAACCAGGTCTATGACTGGGATGGAGTATCAAATGTTGTTGTTGAATTCTGCTACAACAAGCCTGATTGGGGTGGAACAGCAAGTATTAGATATACAACAGGTCCACTAAATTCTGTGTACTATGAGTACCAGGATGGAGCTACTCAAATCTGTAACATTCCTAACCCGGTTAACGGAAACCGTCAGGATAATCGAAGAGCAAACACAAGATTCATTATTTGTGATGCTCCACCTGCAACAGTTAGCTATGAGTGGTTCCCTAAGGTTGCAATTGATAGTCCATTCTCTGCAAACCCTCAGGTTTACCCAAGCACAGGCACACAATATATTGTTGCAGCCTCTTTCGTAAACGGATGTACTCGATACGATACTGTAAATGTTAACATTGGAGGTTTCAACTATACATTAGCAGCAAATCCAGATACTATTTGTGTTGGTGATACATCAATTCTAACTATTACTGGAGGTGACTTCTATCACTGGACACCACTAGCAAGCGTTACAGATCCAACATCAGCTACCACCGGAGCCTTCCCTACTTCTACTACTACTTATTCTGTAATAGCTACAGACTCTGCAGGTTGTAGAATCCAGGATACTATTGCAGTAGCTGTTGATCAACAGTTCTCTCCTAGTATTGGAAATGATACTACTGTTTGTCCAAGTGCAGCGGTAACTCTTGATGCTGGTCCAGGATATGCTTCCTATTTCTGGAACGCTCCTGGTAACCCAACTACTCAAATAATTACGGTTACAGACCCAGGTCAATACAGTGTTATTGTCAATAATGGAATTTGTGATTACTTATCAAACACAGTTACTGTATCAAACTTTGGAATTGCTCAACTACCGCTTAATGATGAGATCCTTTGTGATGGTCAAACAACTACTTTGACTGCACCAGCAGGATATAGCAGTTACTTATGGTCAACTGGAGCTACAACTCAAAGCATCATCGTTTCAAGTAACCCAACTAACCCTTACTACTATCAGGTAGTTGATCAGAACTCTTGTAATGCCTTCTCAGATACAATCATCGTATCAGTGGGTCAAACTCCTGTTCTGGTTCTTGGAAACGATACCACGATTTGTAACGGCGCCTCAGTTACAGTAACAGCGGGTCCTTCTACAGGTATCAACTACGTATGGTCTGATGGTCAAACTGGGCCAACAGCTACATTCAGCACAAGTGGAATCTTCACTGTTCTTGCTGACAATAATGGATGCGAGGCTAGAGATTCTATTCAGGTTGGTATTAGTAATGGTCCAGCTATCAATATCGGTCCAGACGAGATCAACATCTGTTGCGATCAAAGTGTAGTTCTTTCACCAGGTCCTGCTGCTTCTTACTCATGGCAAGATGGTTCTAGAGCTTCAACAATCATAGTTAACAAGAACTCAGGTAGTGGAATGTATACTGTTGCTGCTACAGATGCTCTTGGTTGTGTATCAAACGATACGACTTACATCACAATCAACTGTTTAGATCCAATTGCTACTTACACTCCTGAGCCATTACCACAGGGTGATACAGCTCAATTAGCAGTAAGTAGTGCCGCTACTCAGCCTGTTTATAGTTGGACTCCTACTACGGGATTAAATGATCCAACTAATGCAAGACCATTAGCTGCAATTGATTCTACTACAACATATGTTGTTGGAGTTACCGACCAAGGATTCATTAATTCAAATGGAGATTACTGTACTGAGTATGATACAATCACTGTAATTGTAATTCCTCCTACAGGATACAATTCTGCGAATGCATTCACCCCGAATGGTGATGGGTTGAATGATGATTTCTACCCACTACTTAGTGGAGAAACAACTGTACAGTCATTCAAGATTTATGATCGCTGGGGTCAACTACTCCACAATGATCCAAACAATCCATGGGATGGAACCACAGGAGGACAAGCTCAGCCATCTGGCACTTATGTCTTCTATATGGAATTATTGGTAAATGATCCAACACAGATTGATGTTAAGATCGTTCAGCCAAGTACTGGAACCGTTGAACTAATTAGATAAACCTAAACCCCTATATAAAATGCGCTTTTTATCACGTTGCTCATTAATTGCAGTTTTGCTGATCGTAGCATCAAGCATATCTGCTATCGGACAGGATTTACACTTTAGTCAGTATTACGCCTCTCCTCTTACATTAAACCCGGCTTTAACAGGTCGCTTTGATGGAGAGTATAGGGTAACTGCAATCTATCGTAACCAGTGGAGTCAGGTTAACAGACCTCTTTGGAGTACTCCATCTGCATCAGTAGACTTCTCTCTTTTTAAGGAAAAGTTGAAAAAGGATGCCTTCGGACTTGGATTAGTCTTTGTCAATGACCAGGCTAATAGTGCTCGATTCAATACCTATAAAATAGCAGCCAACTTCGCTTACCACAAGGGTTTTGGTAAAAACGGTAAGACACAGGCTTCACTGGGTATTGGTGTTTCTTGGACTCAGAAAAACTTCGATTTCAACGACCTGAGATTTGAAGATGGCTTTGATCCATTTGACATCACCTCTTATGGCACTAGCGCTGAGCAATTAGCTGGAGATAACAATTCATACATTGATGTTAATGCTGGATTGCTTATTAATAGCCAGATCACTGAATCAACTGTTATCTATGGGGGTTATTCTCTATTCCATTTAACTACACCAAACGAAGTGTTCTTAACACTGCAAGGTGGTGGGACAACTACAGACAACAACATTCCAATGCGTCATGTGATTCATATGGGTGCAGAGATTGACCTATCTGATAAGTTTACTCTTATCCCTGGATTGTTAGGTCAATTCATGGCTAAATCAAAAGAGATCAATTTTGGATTAACTGCAGGATACCATTTCCTTGAAAAGTCTGATAATGAAAATGCTACTCCAAAAAGAGTTGCGAGTATTTATGGAGGACTATGGCATAGATGGGGTCGCTCTGTTATCCTAAAAGCGGGTCTAGATTGGAAGAGTTTCCGTCTTGGAGTAGCTTATGATGTGAACGTAAGTAGCTTAAAAGACATCAAAAACACTGGAGCAAATCATCCAACTGCATTTGAAATTTCACTTGCTTACATTGGACGAATTACTCCTCCAAAAGATCGAGTATATCTGTTTAACCCAAGATTCTAGATATACCCGAAGTACCCAAACCCTTACCCTTAAACAACCTTAAATAACTCAGTATGAAATACATAGTACTCCTATTACTTCCCCTGTTGATAGGTATGAGTACAGAGGTGGAGGCTCAAGCCACCTATGAAGCCAATAAAGACCTTAAAGTCAGGAAGAAGAAAAAAATGGCTAACCGCCTGCGTAAAAATGGCAGTTATTACAATGCGGTTAACTATTATGAAGATGTTCATGTTGCTAAACCTGAGAAAAGTAGAATCATCTACTACTTAGGGGAGCTTAACTATGAATTAAGAGATTACGAAGAAGCAGCCAAATACTTTACTCAACTAATGGAATTAGATGAGAATGGTAAAGGATATCCTATGGCTCCACTTCATTATGCAAAATCTCTTAAAGCCCTTGAAAAGTATAAGGAAGCAATCATTATCCTCGAAAGCTTTAAAGAGACTTATAACGATAAGAAGACAAGGGAGAAATTTCATGCTTTAGCTGACAAAGAGATCGAAGGTTGTAAATACGCTCTTCAACAAATGGAAGAGGGAAGCTTGGGTGAAGTAACTCCAATGGCAGCAGGATTTAATGAGGCTCTGCAAGACTATGCACCTCTTCCAACAGAAGAAGGTATGTTGTATTCACGCCTCTATTCAGATACTGCAATCGCTCTCAATTCTATTAGAGGAGGAAACGTAGGTCCTAACAATGCTACTGGCTACTACAGCCGTATACTTTCAGTTAAGGGATCAGGAGATTCATGGGAAAAACCTGAACCGCTTTCTAAAGGCGTAAATGCCGAGGATGCTCACGTGGGTAACCCTGCTATTTCTCTTGATGGAAATACCATCTATTACACTCAGTGTTACGAGACTAAAACCCTTACGATGGAGTGTAACCTTTACTCTGCAAAGAAATCAGGGGATTCCTGGGGTGAAGGTGAAGAAATGGAAGAACTGAATGCCAAGAAAGCTACTACAACTCACCCTGCCGTAGGGGTTGATGTAAATGGAAATGAGGTTCTATACTTCTCTTCTAACCGTGAAGGTGGAATTGGTGGTATGGATATCTGGTATGCAGTTAAAAACTCAAAAGGAAACTTCTCTGAGCCTAAAAATCTAGGTAAAGTCATCAATACTGTTGGTGATGAGGTAACTCCTTTCTACGATGAACTATTTGAAGTTCTTTACTTCAGCTCTGATGGACATAAGAACATTGGAATGCTGGATGTATTTAAGATTGAAGGAAATGTTGGAGAATGGGATACAGTTGCAAACCTTGGAATGCCTGTTAACTCTCCTGTTGATGATATCTATCTAAAACTTGGAGATAATGGTGAGGACGGATACATGGTTTCTAACCGTATTGGTACTACTTCTCCTCGAGGTAAGACTTGCTGCGACGATATCTGGAATGTTTCTGTTCTTAAGCCTAGAAATCTTGTTCTTAAAGGATACTTCGCTGAAAAAGGAGATCCACAGAAAAAACCTCTTGCAGGCGTAGATGCATCACTATACGAAGTAGATGGGAACAACTTCCTATTCGTAGATAATGTGACTACAAATGCTGAAGACATGTTCTTATTCGATCTTACTCCAGGAGTAGATTATAAGATGAATGGTTCCAAAGAAGGCTACTGGCCGAGCGTAGATAACATTGAAACTCCGGATGAGATCCTTAGAAACGATACTATCTTCCAGATCTTCTACATAGAGAAGATCGTACGTCCGGTTATTCCTGTTAAAAGAGTATACTTCGCTTTCGACAAGTCTGATGTTAGAGAGATCTACAAAGACAGACTTGATTCACTTACACTTGCTCTTCAGGACAATGAAGAATTCTTCCTAAGAATCGAAGGTCACACAGATAGCAAGGGTACAGAATCATATAACCAAAAGCTTTCTGAAAGAAGAGCTGAAGCTGCAAAAGGCTATTTGGTTGAAGAGAAAGGAATTGACGAAGGTCGAATTGAAACTGAAGGTAGAGGCGAGAATGAGCCTATCGCTGAGAACGCTTTCCCTGATGGAAGAGATAATCCTGTTGGTAGAGCTAAAAACCGTCGTGTAGAATTTGAATTGATCTCAGATGATGAGTCAATTGAAATCGAATACATCGATGACGATCCAACTGTAATCGAATAATCTTTTTGGTAAGAAGTTTGAAAGGAGAGGCATATTGTCTCTCCTTTTTATTTTCATAGTATGAAGCAACACATTCTGATATTGACCTTAGGACTGCTCCCCTCCTTTCTGTTTGGTCAAAGACTGGCAGCATTTGAGGATGATCAACGATTCTTCTTCGTATACGACGAAGGGGTTGTTACCAGATTGGAGACTCTGCCTGTAGCAAGTTTTCATGTTGGAGGGAAGTATGTAGCTTATATCAATACCAATAGCATGCTTCATATCTACCACAAAGGCGAAGTATTCAAACCAGATCAGGGGATTCCAGATAGAATCATCCCCACAGATCATTTAATGGTTTTTCGCTTTGGTTCACAAATCCAGATCCTGGAAGGTTTAAGGTTTGAAACAGTTGAATCCTGGGCCGTTGGCCCGATGGTAGCAGGGGATTCCATGATTGCTTTTCACAATAATGTAAACTCTTTTAAATGCTGGTACAATGACTCATTGTATCAACTTGAGGAGTGGGAAGTACAGCAATTTGAATGTTCAGACAACCTGCTTGCCTACGTAGATAGATTCGGATACCTGAAGGTATTCTACAGAGGAGAAGTGATTCAAATCGAGGATTTCCCACCGATGTATATGGTGCCTGGAAGAGAAATGCTTGCCTACGTTGACAACCTTGGGAACTTCAAGATCTTCGATCATGGGGAAGTGTATGAGCTCACAGCTTATCCCTTAATGGAGAAGCATATTTACATGCCGGATGGAATGGTTGTTTTTAAGGATGACATCAACAGAACAATGCTCTTTAAAGATGGCGAGGTATCAGAGCTTTTTGACCAGGAACCAAGACAAATCTGGGCTAATGAGAACATGATCACCTTCCTTGATCAATCTGAAAGGATTTACACCTATTACAATGATGAGTTGATCTATGTGGACAGATTAACTCCAGTAATGGTAGACATGGATAATGACATAATGGTCTATACCGATTTTGACATGCGGCTTAGAGGTCTGGTATTCGGAGAAAAAAGAATAATTTCTGAGGATATACCGAAAGCCTGGAAAATTTACAATCAGGTGGTGGCATTTACTGCATTGAAAGGAATGATAAAATTTTATGATAATGGTGAGACCGTCACATTCAGCTTTTAAAGTCCTTAGCTATCTATTTCTTACACTACTTCTCTCCTCTTCCATATATTTAAACGCCCAGACTAGTATTGACAATGATCTGATACAGAAGATTGAAGCTCAATTCGTGAGCTCTTTTGAAGCAATCATTGAATCTGATATAATGACAAGGCAGGACAGTCTCATCCCTGCCTTTAGAAATGATTTATCTGGTTTCTTAAAGAATAAAGAAACATTCAACTACCCATTTGAGGAACTTGGTAAATATGTCAAGATCACTCAGGTGCCCGGAGTAAACTTTAGGATTTTCGGCTTTGATGAACTAACCGGAGGAAGATTTCATGAAATGTGTAATATCATCCAGGTCAAACTACCCAATGACCAGACAAGCGTTTCATTTCTCAATAATTCAAACTCTTTGAGTTTTGGAAATTATAATGATATAATCGTTTACAAGATCATTGATTGGGGTGATGAAGAAAGCAATTCATTCCTACTATTTGGATGGGGTAGCAATGGCACAGGGAAAAAGTTTGAAACGGTGAGAATGGTAGAGTTTGATGGTGCAAATATGATAGAAAAGGAGAACATTTATTTCGACGGAGCACTTTATCATAATTACATCTTCACAGAAGCCCCAAGATCAGGTGAAATCGGACTCACAGCCAAACCACAGGATAATACTGTTTCATTGACACTCTTCCACGAGACAGAATCAGGTTGGATACAAACAAACAAACCTGTAACCTTTTCATGGGATGGTAACGTATTTACAAGGAATGTTTCAGAATAAGGAATTCAGGCAACCTGAGCTTTACTCCGCCTTGTCTATCTTTTATATCAAATCAAAAACATGAGGATTTTTCTACTCCTGACAGTTCTATTCACTCAATTCTTAATTGGGAATTCAAGAACACTCTATGTTGATCCTGTAAATGGTAACAGCGCATATGATGGTAGTTCGCCCACTTTTCTGGGTGGAAATATAGGCCCCAAGCAAACACCACAACAAGCTATCAACCTCTTTCAGGCAGGCGATACTATAAGGCTTGCCAATGGAACTTATAATAATGGCTCCCCTTCTATCATTGATATCAAAAATCAGGATGGATTGGTCATAATTGGGGAAAACCGCGATAGCGTTATTATCGACGGCACCAATAAGCAATTTGCTGTTTCCATAAGCACATCAACAACAAATCCAAATGTAGATGTACAATTACACAACTTAACCGTCATCAACACCAATGGAGGCACCTCACCGGCTCATATTCTCATCTGGGAGGCAGAAAGAATTAGCCTCGGCAACATCACAATTGAGGGTCCTGGTCAATTCAATGCACCGGGAGATATGTCTACTGGAATCAAGATCATGGAAACTGACAGCGTTTCTTTGCGCAATGTTACAGTTCGATCATGCGAAGGAAATGGAATTGAAGTTGGAGGCGGATCCAGTAACCTAATGCTTCACAATATTGAAGTATTCGCTTCATCATCTGATCTTGGAACTGGAGGGATTCTGTTAAGGACACCAAGTGCAGGAATCTTCCCTTCAGGAGACATCAGCATTCCTACATGGACAGGAAATCTTGAGCTTGATTCATGCTATATAGGGATTTATTTTGATACTCAAAGCGGTACTATTTCTCTAGACTTCTCAGGAAACTCTGTAATTGAAGACAACTTCCTATTAGATGCAGCTCTTTTTGGCTCATCTACTATACCTATCCAGGAACTGAAAGAGTTGGGCTTTAATTTCATTGGTACTCTAGGGATTTTGCCAGGGGTCGAAACTTACTTTGCAGCAAGAGATGATCTATTAGCACTTACAACAAACCCAACTTATGTAGCTTCCTCTATCGCCTCTGATATAGACAGAACCATTTGGTTTGTGGAAGGTGCCATGAAGACAAACCTGCCGGTTAACAATGCGAGCTCTGGAGATACCATCGCTTTTATTGGAGAGGATTTTAGCACTGTAGAATTTCTCTCAAACAATGAACTCTACATCATGGCTGAGGATGGACTTGTAAGATTTAAATCCTTCAATGTGAATGGAACCCCAGCCTTTGCCAAATTGATCAACAACTTTGAGGTCATTGAGGAATTGATCTTAACCAAGGGAAATATTGAAACAGACAATTTCAATCGCCTTACGCTCGAACCAGGTTGTCTGATCATCGGAGGAAGTGACATTAGCCATGTTGATGGACCTTTGAATTTCAAACTTGCATCCTCAGGCAACAGTGTTCTTAGCTTTCCACTTGGGAACTCAGGAAAATATAGAAGAGTAGATCTGAATATTGATCAAAGCAATTCAGATACTTCAGTTTACTCAATGGACATGTTGAATGGAGCTCCGGCTGCTAATCAGTTGCCAGCAAGCCTGGATAGGCTTTTAAGTGACCACCATTGGACTTTTAGTGTTAATGGAAACAATTTCAACAATGCAATTCCAACTTTAGCCTACAACAACCCTGACGGAGTTAATGACACAAGCAGTTTAAGAGTAGCATTTTCAGATGATCAAACGAATCTAAATGACCTTGGGGGAAGCGGAAATCAGGTTGTTACAGGATCTATAACAGCAACCTCTTTTTCAGGACCTGGAGAGCTTGTTCTAGCAAACTCTTCTGGTGGGGGTAATTTTACTGGAATTGACAGACCTCAGGATAGAACCGATATTCTTCTATATCCAAATCCAGCCAGAAACACAGTTTTCATTCAAATTGACAAACCCGAACTGTTTAGTTCGATGGTGATCATTGACATGCTCGGTAGAGCAGTTCTAGAAAAGCCTATTCCTGATTCCGGAATGGCTGAGATTACTGTTGATAACCTGCCAAATGGTTATTATCAGTTGCTTTTCACAGGATCAGAGGCGGCAATTAAGAATTTAATCATTGCCAGGTAGCTTCAATAACGTCCTATTCTGTACATATCTTAAAAATTCCTTGTGCAAAAGGAACCGTACTAAGGGAGTCACTTGAGTTTAGCTTTGTGTAGCTAACAAAGTGCTCATGTCAGATCAACCTTATCGCTTATTGCTCATTGAAGATAGCTACGCTGAGATTCGTCTCATTGAAGAAGCTATCAAAGAAGCGGGAATCAAGGATACTGTCGAGCTCAAACCACTGCAAAACCCTGAACTGGTAATGGAAACACTTCAGGAGCAATTTGAGATCGGTCAATTGCCAGACCTTGTTCTACTAGACTTGAATATGCCACGAATGCATGGCCTCGAAGTATTGAAGATGGTCAAGTCTGAGAAAGAATTTGTTGAGATTCCAGTTTACATCCTCACTAATTCCGATAATAAGATGGATATGGCTGAGTGCTATGAGGCAAAGGCTGATGGATACGTACAAAAGCCTACTGATTTTCACCAGTTTGTAGCATTCTTCACCGCCTTGAAAAAATCGATCGAGCTTAAGGATAGGATATCAGTTCTATATCTGGACAAGTTCTACCAGGAAGCTCTTAAAATGGCCATGTAATTAATTTGCCGGCCAGGTAAAGTGTACTGTGGTTCCCTGATCTTCCTCAGATTCAATCCAAATTTCACCTCCATTTCCTTCTACAATTGCCTTGCAAATCGTAAGACCTAATCCTGCACCTTCCGGTCCTGCACTATTTTCAAGCCTGCTCGTAATATCAAATATCTTCTCGAGGTACTCCTCAGGAATCCCCCTCCCATTATCCTTTACACTGAACAAGTAGAAATCTCCGAGCTCTTTTACAGTAAGCCTAACAACCCCCTCATTTTTACTGCTGTTCGCAGCATTTGAAAGCAGATTGCTAAATAGTAAATGAGCTTCCTTGGCATCAGCATTGATGGTTGGAAGGTCTTTCGCGATCTTAAAATTCACATGAGCATACCTCAATTTAAGATCTGTAACAATGGACGGAACCAGGTCTTTCAAACTGCAATCACCCTCAGCCTTACTCTTACCCATCCGAACCAGGTACTGAAGTTGGCGTAAATAAGCATCAATCTTCCCTCCTGCCTCTTTGATGTAGTTAAGAAACTCCTCCTGCTCGGAGCTAGGATCTTCCTGAATTCGCTCAAGAAGCTGACTATAGTTTAAAATAATCCTCACGGGCTCCTTGAGATCGTGAGAAGTGAGATGAATCAGATCATCCACACTTAAGCCGGCCTCTGTGCTCACTTTTACGCCCTTCGGGCGGATTAAGATTGTGCGACCATTCCTGTTAAAGATGCTCGCTGGAAGTTCTGTGATCTCGATCTTAGGACCGGATTTTAACTTGATTGAATGAACTCCGACAATAGGTTTCTTCCAATCAAAACTGTCACTACTATCAAAGACTTTACTTAGCGTCCTTTCAGTGTCAGATGACTTGATCAATTTGAAAAATGAGCTACTTGTTTCTGAAATTAACCCGTGCTCTACTATTGCCCATTCCCAGCCTAAACGATGAGCGAAGATCTCAGACTTTGGCTTCTCAGGCTCTTCAACGTACTCAATCAGAACCTTGAACTTACTGTTCAAACTCTCAGAAAATGGGTGAATGCTGATTCTAAAAAAACCCGACTGATCCCAGGCAAACTCAGCCCTTTTTAATCCTTGTTTGACTAATGATTGTACCTGAGCCAATAATTCAGGATTTCCCGTTGGATCAAGTCTATGATCATCTACCTCATTAGCATAAAGGATCTCTGCAGATTCAGACATCAACCAAACAGCTAATGGCAGCTTGTCTAACAAAGCTAATGATTGGGTTACCTCGCCTTGTGAACGGGCATTTAACTCAGACCAGTCCTCCTGTACTTTTCTAGAAGAAATTAGCTCTCTGATCAGGCTGTTAAGCCTACCACTTAAAAGATCTTCCGGTGAGGGGTCTTTAAGATCAAGGTCTGGATCTTCTGCCAGATAGATCAGCTTTAGATCTAGCTTCTCGGCCTGGGTCTTTAAGAGATTTAGCTTTTCCTCATCTTCAGAGAAGCTGCTTAGGATAATCAGGTCTGGATTGGTGTGATTCAGGGTAAAGATCGCTGCAGGTAGATCGGGACGAGTAAGAAACTCTATTCCATCGATCTCAAGCCCTTTTTGAGAGGAAACGCGATCATCTACAAGTAAAACCTGAATTGCTTCGGACACATACCGAATTTAGGCTTTGATCTTCTAACAAGCCTTTGAATAATCTTCAGGATACTAACAATTTTTAACGGCAATTAGGGCAGGTACCCTGAACAAGGATATCCATCTCATTCACTCTGTAACCCTCCGGGAAAGTTAAACCAGGAACAGTAACCTCTTCAAGGCAGGTCGTTTGTTTACATGAGTTACACTTGAAATGAACGTGGTTGTGATGGTGCTCTTCTGACTCACATTCATCCGGACAAAGAGCAAACTTTGAAACTCCACTATCATCAAGGATCTTATGCAAGATTCCCTTATCCAGAAATGTGTTGAGAGTTCGATATAGGGTAACACGATCGTAATCCTGACTCAGATTAGTCTCAAGATCACTGTGGTTTAAAGCAAACTCATTACCAAGAAAAACATCAAGAACGTCAGATCTACATTCTGTTCTCCTAAGGTTATGTTGCTTTAAGATATCCCATGCTACTCTCGTTTCCATTCTGCAAATTTTTAGAAAATAACGCTGCTTCAAAAATCTGAAATGCCATTATTTCTCAGATACAAAGAAAAAACGGTCAGTAATCTAAACAGTTCATTTTCTAAAAAGAGAGCTCATAAGCCCCCAAGGTTGCCTAAGAAGCCATAGATTGTATGCCCTATGAACCTTATAGAGCTAAGACAGGAAAACTCAGAAAAACTCCTACTTGACGCAAAAGAGATTCTAGAATCTCAATACAGCTATCTCGAAGATTCTAAGGAAAGAATCGATGCATTAAGCTTTTTAAAAACTGCAGTTTCAGAGCACAATCCTGCGAGGATCTTTCTTTTCCAGAAATCAAATGGAGAAAGTGTTGGTCTGGCCCTGGTTAATTTGGCCTGGGGCTATGAAACTGGGGGTTCTTATTTGTGGGTCAATGAATTGATCATACACAAAAAGCACCGCAAAAAGGGATATGGAAAGCTATTCAGTGCTGGAATCCTGGAATGGTGTAAAAAGAATAAGATCAAGGCACTTTATGCTGTCACTTCATCAATCAATGATGCATCGCAAAGAATGATGCTACAATCTGGATTAAATCTTCGTAGCACGACCTGGTGTGAAAAGATCTTCTAACAAAAAAGGCCGCATAAGCGGCCTTTTCTTTTGAGTTTATATCCATTATGGGAAGATCCCCATTGAAAAGTAAGCCTGTGCAATTTTATTGATCGCAACAATGAAGGCTGCAGTTCTAAGGTCTTCACAACCTTTATGACGCTTCCATACTTCGCGAATATCGCGATATGCTCCAACCATAGTCTCTTCAAGACCAGAGTTTACGATATCGATCTCATCAGCACCATGAATAATGCTGCTTCTCTCTTTTAAGGCGATCTTCTTACCGGTTTGACGCTCAATAAGGTCCAGGATCTTCGCTTGAGTATCTTCCTCAAATCGCTTCTGCATTCTCCCGAATCTTACGTGAGAAAGGTTCTTCAACCACTCGAAGTAAGAAACGGTAACACCTCCTGCATTGCAGTAGATATCAGGGATGATCAAAACATTATTCTTGAGAAGGATCTGCTCAGCTTCCGGGGTAACAGGACCATTTGCAGCCTCTGCAATGATCTTAGCCTTTACATTTGGTGCATTCTCAGCAGTGATCTGATTTTCTAGTGCAGCTGGAATTAGGATATCACATTCTAGTTCAAGAGCGTCAGAGTTCTTTTTCAAGTTCTTAGCACCTGGAAAATCAAGGATACTACCTGTTTGCTTTCTGTGCTTAAGAACTTTTTCAATATCAAGACCATCCTTGTTTAGGATAGCTCCTTCATATTCTGAGATAGAAATAACTTTTGCACCGTATTTTTTAATGATTCTACCTGCATGGAAACCTACGTTTCCAATACCCTGAATCACAACTGTTTTGCCGTCCAATCCAGTCGTAAGACCAAGATCTTTCATATCATCAGCATAGCTACATACTTCATTCAAAGAGTAAACCACTCCTCTACCAGTAGCTTCTGTTCTTCCTCGAATACCATTTTGAGTAACCGGCTTACCTGTAACACATGCGTAACCATCGATCGAACCAGGGTTCATGGTCATATATGTATCAAGGATCCAGGCCATCTCTCTTTCACCTGTTCCATAATCAGGAGCAGGTACATCAATACCAGGACCGATGAAATTTTTCTTGATAAGCTCAGAAGTGTATCTACGAGTGATCTTCTCAAGAACAGCTGGCGAAGTTGCTCTAGGATCGATCTTAATACCACCTTTGGCTCCTCCAAAAGGAACATCTACAATGGCACACTTATAGGTCATAAGCGCAGCAAGTCCCATCACCTCATCCTGATTAACATGGGTTGAATAGCGGATCCCGCCTTTTGTTGGTGTTCTATGATGACTGTGCTGAACGCGGTAAGCTTCAACTACCTCGTAAGTATTCTTTCCGGTCTTCACCGGGAACTTCATTTGATAAACACTATTACACTGATTGATCTGGTTAAGTAACCCTTCTGGGTGTCGAGTCAGCGCAGCAGCTTTGTCAAAGTAATTTTGAGCGGCTTCGTAAAGACTGAAAGCCTGTTCATTTTTAGATGCCATACAGCTATTTAATAATAGAGATCAGGAATTGATATCGTTTTCTTTTTCCAATTTATTCAGTCGCTTGTCAAGTCGACGGAGAAACAA
>CAXDOZ010000004.1:0-50214 GCA_963991145.1 uncultured Chitinophagales bacterium
CATTCCTCCTATCCTTCTTTCCGCCTATCCGCCTATCCGCCTATCCGCCTATCCGCCTATCCGCCTATTGTGTCCTCCCTAACTTTTGCGCAGGTAGATCACAATATCCAAATACCACAATACCAAATTAAAATGTGATCAGTCCCATTTCAGCCCTGCCACGATCGGATAGTGATCTGAAAGATCCTCATGGAGAGTTTTGTAATTGAGCACTTTTAACTCATCCGAAGGCAGGATGAAATCTATTCGAAGGATCGGGAAGCTCAATTCATTATAGGTCTGGCCAAATCCCATTCCTTTTCTCACAAATGCATCATTGAGGTCGCCCTTGATAGTTGAATAGGTATAAGACATTGGCCCATCGTTGAAGTCCCCACAGACAAGCACGGGATAGGGGCTTCCTTCTATTGAGTCCTGAAGTTGCTCGGCTTGCTTTGCTCTGGTTTCGAGTCCTCGATTTAATTTAAAAACGATCTTTCTGGTTCCTTCAGGTTGATTCCCCTGAGGAGAGTTTAGATAATCGTAATCGTCATAACCAAGATTGATCGACTGCAAATGGACATTGAATACTCGAAGCGTATCACCCTTCACCAAAAGATCCGCATACATCGCCGTATTATTCTTTGATTCAAGGAGCGGAATAGCCTGCCAATCAAGAATTGGAAACTTACTAAAGAGAGCTACTCCAAACCTCGAGCCTTGTTGATCGAAGGTGGTGGCAAATGCATAATCGCTTTCCCCCATTGCATCCTCGATAGCTGCGATGTTTAAATGCTCACCTCTATCTGCATCGTAGAACTCCTGAAAGCATGCAATATCGGGCTGTTCATCGCGCACAAGCTTGATGATCTCAACCCTTGCATTTGGATTTTCATTCCAGTCGTAGAGGTCAAAATTCTTGACATTATAGCTCATGATCTTGAACTCCTCCTCTGCTGATTTCCCAAAGGAGAAGCTAAACGTCCTGAAAAGAAAAGGTCCAAATGCGGCAAAAACAATAACTGATATCCAGGCTAGCTTCCTGTCGATCATTAGCCAGGACATGAAAGCGATAAGGTTTAATATCAGAACAAGAGGGAAGAAGAAGCCAAAATAAGCGGGGATCTTAGTGCTAACCGGCGAGGTATAGTTTGCCAGGATGCCAAGCACGCCGGCGACAATCACTAATATGTGAGCAAAGAGCAAAACCTTTCGAGCCATAGATCAATCTTCGTTACTGACCTTGAAGAGAAATTCTTTCTCTTCTGAGCTTAGCGATTCGTATCCAGAGTCGCCGATCTTATCTAAGATACTGTCTAACTTTTGTTGTTTGGAGCTGCTATCTTTTGTTGCGGCTTTCGCCTTGCGTCTCCTATTGGCTTGCTTGGTTTTCTTGTTTGGATCTTTGTGAATTATTCGTGGCCTTTTAGAAAAAAGGTTTCCTCTTAGGTCAGCTGCCCAGTCAAAGAATCTGTTCAACCAGCCCCCCAGATCTCTACCTTCTTTTAGTTGCTGCATGTAAAGTGCGCCAAAAGCAGCACCTCCGATATGCGCGATCGACCCTCCGGAATTGCCTCCCGGAATAGAGATGATATCCAGGATCAGAATAAAGAAAGCGATGTATTTGATCTTAACTCCTCCAAAGAAGATAAGTCTTACCTCATAGTTTGGCACTAGCACAACTGTAGCAAAAACTATCGCCATAACTGCAGCACTCGCTCCAACTCCCAAGGCTGTTGCCCCATCAAATACCGGGAAGATATTGTAGGCAAGGATCATTAAGAAGGCTCCACTTAATCCTCCAAGAAGATAGATCGGCAAGACCTGACGATTGGATTGGAAGCTTAAGAAGATCCTACCAAACCAGTAAAGCCAAAGCATATTGAAAAGGATATGCAGTATTCCACCAAAGAAACTCCCCGGTGCAAATGAATGCATAAACATATGGGTGATCAAAGACCATGGCTGCTTGACCAGCTCTTTTAGATCTGTGGCAAGATATAGCTTGGACGTGATGGTATTGTACAGATCAGGTTTCGCCATCAACCACAGTGATACATAGGTGATCACCTGAAGGATGAAAACTGCAACGTTTACATAGATCAACTTCGTGATCATGTCACCGTTCTGAAACCTGTACTTAATATTTTCCCAGCCGCTTTGCTGCATTAGTAGAATGTTTGCTTATCTCTTTTCCAAAGTAGCAACAGTATAACTCCAAAAAGCATGCCGCCAAGGTGGGCAAAATGGGCTACGTTGTCTCCACTAAAACGTTGGAATCCAAGATATAGCTCTATCAATCCATAGCCAATTACAAAGTACTTAGCCTTGATAGGTATTGGAAGAAACAGCAACATGAGCTCAGTGTTCGGGAAAAGCATTCCAAATGCAAGAAGCAATCCAAAGAGTGCACCGGAAGCACCCACAACCGGGGTGAAGTACAATCTGCTTAACTCTTCCATTTCAGCGGCTCCCAGAGATGCCAGGTCTGCGCTATTTGCAAAGATGGTTCCGGCAACTGAATACACGTCAAATGCTGTTGCTGCCATCCATAAGAAAGAGGCCCCTAATCCTGTGAAGAAATAATAGAAAAGGAATTTTTTTGGACCCCATACGCGCTCGAGAATAGAACCGAAGAGCCACAATCCATACATGTTGAATAGAATGTGTGTGATGCCTCCATGCATGAACATTGAGGTTGCGATCTGAAAAGGTTTGAATGCCTCTGAATCAAAATAATAGAGTCCGAGAGTTCGAATAAGGTCAAGATTGAACGTGTAGGCACCTCCAAGCGTGGCGATAAACATCACGACATTGATAAGGATTAAATTCTTTACTGCGTGATTGTCTCTCTGATAGGCTTGATACATAGAATAGAAAAGCCGAAGGGGTGAAAAATGTTCTATCCGTTCTGGCCAAATCTATCAGCCAGTTCAGCGAGGTCAAATGTAATAAATGTGGCTTTGCCGTTTGGAGAGGTATAAGGTGCGGAACATGCAAACAGTTCATCGGTCAGAGCACGCATTTCTCTTTCGCTCAAAACCTTGCCTGATTTAATGCAGGAACTGTAAGCCATCGCCCTTGCCAGACTATCTCTCTTGTCCAGCTTTTCAATCTGCAAATTGGTTTTGTACTGCTCGAGCAAACTCTCAACCATCTGCGCTTCATTACCTTCAGAAATATCATTCGGGTAGCCCTGAATAACAAAGCTGTTCTGACCAAAATCCTGAATATCAAATCCCATTGCATTCAGATCCGGAATTACCTCCTTTAGCAATTCAGCATCTCCCCGGTCTAGCTCAAGAGTTTGGGGAAAAAGGCTTCTCTGAGAGCTTCCTTTATTCTTATCGAGAGCATCCAGATACTTCTCGTACAATATTCTTTGATGGGCAGATTGTTGGTCAATGAGAATAAAGCCGCTTCGAATCTGACTTAAAATATATCGCTGATGTAACTGGACCGGAGCAGGTGCCTCTGCCTTGTTGGCACCATTCAGTGCATCGTCCGACATCCCGCTTTGAAGAGTCACACTTCCATCGTCCGTAATTCTTGCAAGATCATCCTGCCCCAATTGATACAGATCTCCCCAGCTCTTTAGATTGTCCTGCTCCAGCTTGCTCTTTTTTGGCATCTGTGGCATTGCTGGAAAACTGCTCGAAACATCCTTTGGCTGAGAGAGGTCATTTCTGAATGACTGGAAAGTATCAAAGCCGGTTTCCCTATCGAAGTCCAGCGTTGGAGTTAAGCTAAACTGAGCAAGTGAATGCTTCGCTCCGGCGTGAATGAAATGATAAACGAGTTTCTCATCCTCAAACTTGATCTCCTGCTTGGTGGGATGCACATTTACATCGATCACCTTAGGATCGATATCAATGAATATTGCAAAAAATGGAAATTGATCCTTTGGAATTAGCTCTGAATAAGCATTGAAGACAGCGTGGTTTAAATAAGCACTCTTAATGAATCGCTTGTTCACGAAAAAGTACTGATCACCTCTTGTTTTCTTGGCGTATTCAGGCTTCCCGATGTAACCCGTGACAGCTATGTTATCGCTTACCTCTTCAATCGGGACCAATCTTTCTGCATGGTTCTTTCCAAGAATGGATACGATCCGTTGTTTGAGATTTCCTGCTGTTAAGTGGTAAACCTCATGCCCATTATTGATCAAATGAAAGGATACTCCCGGATGGGCTAAAGCGATTCGATGAAACTCCTCAAAGATGTGCTTGCTTTCGACTGCGTCGGATTTAAGAAAGTTCCTTCTCGCTGGCACATTGAAGAAGAGATTCTTAATTGAAATTGAAGTTCCTGCTGCGCTCTGGCAAGCTTCCTGCTTCTTGATCTCTCCTCCTTCAATAATTATTCTGGTCCCAAGGTCTTTATCTGCTTCCCGGGTCTTTAATTCTACCTGGGCGATTGATGCGATAGAAGCCAAAGCTTCGCCTCTGAATCCTTTTGTTTGAATATTGAACAGATCATCTACGCAGCGGATCTTAGAGGTGGCGTGCTTTTCAAAGCTTAACCGGGCATCGGTTTCACTCATGCCACAGCCATTATCTACCACCTGGATCAATGCTTTACCGGCATTCTTTATGATCAGTTGAACTTCAGTTGCCCCGGAGTCGATGGAGTTTTCCATCATCTCTTTAACCGCAGATGCCGGGCGCTGAATCACCTCACCAGCAGCAATCTGATTTGCAATGTTATCGGGTAGTAACTGAATGATGTTGGCCATTAGGGCTAACCTCGATTATTTTCTCTTATGAATAGTATTAACAGTAAGAAGACCAATACAAGAGCTATAATGCCATTGAGGTCAAATTGATAATAGACAAAAAGAACAGCAAAAATTGAAAGTAGTAGCACGAGCTTTAACCTTCCCCTTTGCTTTTTAGAGCCAGTTCTTTCCGACCAGGTTTGGTCTTCACTGTCGTCTTGCGAAGATACTCTTCCTTTAAGAATTTTAGAGCCTGAACGGAAGTTCATTCGACCTACCGGTTTGTGGTCGAAGCGTTCTCTGTCCTGATCGTAGAATCTGGATTTGTAATCGAACTGCTTATTCTTGGCTACTCGGCCAAATGAGGATCCAAATAACTTCATCTTTTATATTGAACATGCCCAAAAAAGGCTAGTTCACAGCTTAGGCTGTCAAAGTTATGTAAAGATGATTGTTGGAATGGGGTAAAAAAAAGAAAAGCGAGTTGCTCATGCTCGCTTTTCCCTAACTAACTAAAACCGGGTACTATGAAAACCCCTTGGATATCTCCCTGCTCAAGGGAGATACATACTTATACTACGATGAGAGAAAAAGGTTACGTTTTGCTGAAAAAAAATTCGAAAATCCGCCCGAAGGGCGAAGAAGCCCTTAAAGACGGGAGGTTACACCTTTTATTATACCCTCCTCTCTATCATATCTGATCTTAGTAAGAAAATAGGCATTGAAGTAAGCGACCTTTTCCATTCGATGCTTAACTCTAAAGACTTGCTCATTGGAAACTGCTTTTGCCCAGATCTCTTTGAACTCGGAAAGATCATCCTGGTGAATCCGCTTGTAAAAATTTTCGAGATCAGATCTATCGAACTCCCCCAGATTGAAAGCTTCAATAGTTTCTGCAGACCATTGCATCATTGTATTTCCAAGATTCAATGTCCATGTATAGAGTTCTCCAATCTCGATCAGGTCTCTTGCTATCTTTTCATTTCTTCTAAACTGCTTTTTGAGCCGGAATCGCTCGATAGAGTAGTTGATGGACCTATAGAGGGTTTGACTATCGTAATGATCTTTCATCAATAGATCCTGAGCACCGAGCCTGATCGCTTCGAATCCGCTTTGCTCATCTTCAAATCCAGTGATCACGATCAACGGAATTGAGCTGTACTTTTTAAGAAGGATCTTTAGCCCTTCGGGCTGATCTACATCCGGCAATCTCATATCCATCAGAATGAGATCAAACTCATTCTCAGAAAGAGCGGCAACTCCGTCATAGAAATTAGCAGAGTGGTGAACAGAGATCTTAATCCTTTCGATATCCTCAAGGTAGATCTTGGCCAGTTCAGCATCGGCAAAATCATCTTCGATAAGTAAAACTCGCAGTGAATTCATTCTCAATGCCTAATTTATATCTTTAATTAAAGCGCTGATCGAAAAGTGAATTTTTGGTCGCCCCGATCTACCAACAACATTACAAATTCCAGTTCTCGAATGAATAACCTCTGGAGGTTTTTGCAACAACTCAATAGTGAGGAAATGAACAGATTATCTGATCTGAACCTCAAAGGCACTGAAAGGAAAGTGCTTGAGATCTTGTTGCTTTCGAGTCATGAGAAGATCACCAGACATGCTGGTTTTCTTGAGATGAAACCCAGTCATTTTTACAAGGCATCTTCAGTTATTCTTCACAAAACATATTCTCTCTACTGCGATAATGATTTCGAGCTGATGATCTTTTTGGCAAGGAAGGGATTGGACCGACACCTGGAAATGACATTTAACAAGCTCCTTCCATACTATGAGGAAATTGGGGGAAAGGAGCTTCAGGATTTTTATCGCTTTTCGTTCAGAGCATTTTCATTCGAAGGCTTCAAAGGGAAATTCATTGACAGGATCGAGTTCCTGGGTGAGCGCTTGCGCAAAATGCTTTGGGATGAGAATAGAGATCTTGCACTTTCTGTTCAGGTTGTCTCAAGATGGCATAGAACGAGGGTAGAAGATATAAGTCATTTGAGCAGCGAGGAGGAATGTAAGTTCATAAAGAAGATGGAGAAGAAGATCGATCCCGATCAATCGATCCAGCTTCCATTTTACCTGAACCGACTAAAATCCAGATACTACATTCTATTTGAGAATTATCGTGACAAAGCCTTGAACTGTCTCAAAGAAGCTCTGGCCTGGCAGCAAACTCACCTTGACAACTTTGAGGAACGAGAGAAAGAATCTCTGTTTCTTGAGTTGGCAGATCTATATTTTGAGATCAATCGCTTTGAGCAAGCTTTGCCTATCTATAAAAGTCGAATACCCAATGGCAGACGGATTGCTGAGAATTACCCATTTCATATGCTCAACTTTCTGGACCTTCTAATGATCAGAAAGGAATTCAAACTAGCCAATAAGATCTTAGATGATCTGATAGGTGTAAAGGGATATCTGCTGAAACGCTTTTATGTGGACCAATTCAAGATCAGTTTTTTGAAGCTAAAGCTGATGGAAGGTTCTTATTCAGAAGCATTTGACCTGATCCATCCTCTATCGATGAGTATTGAAAAAGATGGTGGAGATGGGCTCAGAATAGCCCTTAGACAGCTGGAAACCATTTACTTTGCTTTGATCAAGGATAATCATCTTGTTACGAGCCTTTTAAAGAAGAATTTGAAGTTCCTTCAACGAAGAGGTAAAATGGCAGGAGCCGATAAGGATATTGACTTCTTTAGATTGGTACACGCTTTGGTCAATAATGAAGGAGAGATCCCGGATCGAAGAAATCTTCCTGAGAAGATGGTTGAATTCCAAAGGGGTAAAACAGCGGTTCTTGGTAGATTGCTCTACAGACTTAGAAAGGAATATCAGATCGCAGCCTAGGAAAATCAACATTTGACTGTAAACAAGTAGATCTTGTTTGGGAACTGAAAGCTTCTAATAGAAATTACTTTTACAGGATGCACATAATGCTCAAATATTTACTGGTAGGTGTAGTCACCCTTCCCTTGCTCTTCAAAATGGGAATGGTAGAGGAGCCAATGCCTGTGCCTGAGACAGATGAGATCATTGCAATGGCTGCTAAAGAGCAGTGGATCGATTCGGTGATGAGCACTATGACATTAGATGAAAAGATCGGCCAGTGCTTTATGGTCGCTGTCTATTCTAAGGAAGGAAAGTGGCATCGAGATAAGATCTCAGGCCTGATTGAAAATTATCACCTTGGCGGATTGATCTTCATGCAAGGTCATCCAACTCGCCAGGCAAACTGGGCGAGCTATTTCCAGTCCCAAAGTAAGCTGCCTCTTCTAGTTGCAATGGATGCGGAGTGGAGTATAAAAATGAGACTTGATAGCTGTATCGATTATCCAAGGCAAATGACTCTGGGAGCGATAAGAGACGATGAGCTGGTTGAAGAGTTTGGCGAACGAGTAGGGAAAGAATGCCGCCTGGTAGGAGCAAACGTGAATTTTGCTCCGGTCATCGACGTGAACGTAAATCCAAACAATCCAGTAATCGACTATCGAAGCTTTGGAGAGGATAAGTTCAATGTCTCATTAAAGGGAATCGCCTATGCCAATGGGCTGAGAAGAGCAGGGGTGATGTCATGCGCAAAGCACTTCCCCGGTCATGGCGATACTGATAAGGATTCACATAAAACGCTGCCGGTATTGAATCATACGCTGGACAGATTGCATAACATCGAGCTTTATCCATTTAAAGCCCTGATCAATTCAAAGATCCCTTCGATAATGGCTGCCCATCTAAGTGTGCCTGCCCTGGATAATACAGAGAATCTCGCATCATCATTATCACCTAAGATCCTGATCGAATTGCTAAGAGACAGCCTTGGCTATGAAGGTCTGGTTTACTCCGATGCCTTGAATATGAAAGGGGTGGCAGATTTTTACGAACCAGGCGAGTTAGATTTAAAAGCTTTTGAGGCGGGAAACGATATCCTTCTTTTTTCTCAGGATGTTCCAACTGCAGTTACAAAGATCAAGGCTGCTATCAATGCCGGGCAGGTTGAGGAGGCATTCCTCGATGAGAAGGTGAAAAGAATTCTTGGATCGAAATACGATCTCAACCTTCACAAGGATAGCTTCCAGGTTGCAGATTCGATCTATCCTCAACTAGTTTCTACCGAGGCCAAAATGCTGCGTCAGAAACTCTTTGATGCATCAATCACTTTCGCAGGAAATAAAAACCTGATGCTTCCTTTACAGGATATCTCCGGGAAGCGCATGGCTTCTGTAAGCTTTGGAGCAAAAGGGGTAAACGTGTTCCAGAATAATCTGAACAGTTACTCACGAGTTGACCCATTTTATCTTGGAACCTGGCCCTCACGGGCCGATTTGGACTCGCTGGCGATGGAGCTCGACAGCATGGGAGTCAATACACTATTTGTGAGCTTCCACAGCATGAGTCGCTCAGCAAGTAAGAAGTATAATATCGCTCCTCAGGCGGTAGCATTTTGTGATTCAATGTCGGTGAGAATGGATGTGATTGTCACTGTTTTTGGATCGCCTTACAGTTTGAAATTCTTCGATAATCAGGATTGGGTGGTTGCAGCATATGAGGATAATGAATTCACTCATCGCTCAGCTTCTCACGCTTTGTTTGGAGGAATTCCGGTGAGTGGTAATCTGCCGGTAACGGCAAGTACGAAATTCCCTGTTGGATGCGGAACCACCTCTAAAGATGTGATCAGATTGACTTACGGAAACCCTGAGGAAGTAGGAGTAGACCCCGATATTCTGAAGAAGATAGATTATATCGCCTGGGAAATTGTAGATGATAAAGTTGCCCCTGGTTGCCAGATCCTGGTTGCCAAGGATAATATGGTGATCTACAATAAGGCTTTTGGATATCATACCTATGACCAGGAGATCAAGGTTAAAAAGACCGATCTCTACGATGTTGCCTCCATAACTAAGGTTCTTGCAAGTACAGTTTCGATCATGCATCTGCAGGATGAGGGTAAGGTGAGTATTTCCAATTCAGTAGATGATTATATGGAGGACCTTTCGCCTTATTCCACGATCAATGGAATGACGATCAAAAAGATGATGATGCATGAAGCGGGGTTACCGGGCTGGATCCCGTTTTTCAAATTCACCATCGACGAGAACCGCTACGACATGTATTACTGCGATGATACCTTCGGCGGTTACTGTGTGCCTGTTGCAGAGAATCTGTACCTAAGAACTGATTATACCGACAGTATGTGGTACAGAATTGAAAACGTGTATCTAAGTCCAAATCCAAAGTACACTTACTCCGATCTTGGTTTCTACATTATTGCAGATCTGATCAGAAGAATAACAGGCGAGCCCATCGATACTTTTGCAACGAATACTTTCTTTGGCCCGATCGGAATGCAAAGGACTGTTTACAATCCTACTCTGACATACGGTCTTGATGAGATAACTCCAACAGAACTGGACACAACGTTCAGGAAGCGATTGGTTCATGGATATGTGCACGATCCGGGAGCTGCAATGCTTGGTGGAGTGAGTGGGCACGCAGGATTATTCTCCACCGCTTCTGATATGGCACATTGGTCGCAAATGCTTCTCAATAGTGGAGAGTATGCAGGTCGTGAATTTATCGATAGTGTAACGATCAGAACCTTCACTTCGAGAGCTAGTCTGATCAGTAGAAGAGCGATTGGCTGGGACAAGCCGGCAGCGAATAAGAACAATTCAAATCCTTGCGCAGAAGAAGTTTCTCCTGCCACATTCGGTCATACAGGATTTACAGGAACGGCTGTTTGGATGGACCCAGCTTATGATCTCACATTCATCTTCCTTAGCAACCGAGTATATCCCGATGCTACAAACTGGAAGATCGTAAACAAGAACATTCGTCCACGGATCCAGCAACTGATCTATCAGGCTGTTGATCCACGTTTTATTCCGGTTGATTCTACCGATTCGGAAGAGGGTAGTTAGGCTGAACTTTTTTCACGGCCATTCATTATCCTTGCTTTAAATCCCAAGCATGAAAAAAGTCATCGCCCTGGGCGGAAGCAACAGCAAGAAGTCCATTAATAAGCAGCTCGCCACCTATGCTGCAAGCCTATTAAAAGATGCAGAGGCCGAAGTACTCGATCTAAACGATTTCGACCTACCGATCTACAGTATTGATATAGAGGGAGAAAAAGGTCTTCCAACAGATGCCGTAAGACTTAACAGCCTTTTCGAAAAATGTGATGGCTTTATAATCTCACTTGCCGAGCACAATGGTTCATTCTCAGCGGCATTCAAATCTGCTATCGATTGGGTGTCAAGGGCAGGAGGAAAGATCTTCAAGGAAAAGCCAATGCTGATCATGGCAACCTCTCCAGGAGGGCGAGGAGGCTCATCTGTTCTTGAAACAGCGGTTTCAATTTTCCCATATCGCGGAGCAGTGATCGTCGATAGCTTCTCATTGCCATCTTTCCCTAACAACTTCAAGAATGGCAAGATCGTAAACGAAGATTACAACGCTAGCCTAAAGGCGAAGGTGGAGGCATTTGAAGCAGAGCTTTAGAATTTGCAAATCTGCAAATCTGCAAATTTGCAGATTGAATTCGCCCGAAGGGCGATGGAAACTCTTTCAGCTATATTTGGTTAATAAAGCAAAGACGCAAGAATGAAAATTGGAATCGTTTGCTATCCTACTTATGGAGGATCTGGAGTAGTTGCTACTGAGCTGGGGCAGGCTTTGGCCAAGAAAGGCCATCAGGTGCACTTCATCACTTACAGAGAGCCGGCCCGGCTAGAAGTGTTCAATGCGAACGTATTCTATCACGAGGTGAGTTTTCAGAATTATGCTCTCTTTCAGTATCCGCCTTATGAGACTGCACTAGCATCGAAAATGGTGGACGTGATCAAGTTTGAGAATCTCGACCTTTTGCATGTTCATTACGCTATTCCCCATGCTTCTGCGGCATTCCTTGCCAAGCAAATCCTGAAGCAGCAGGGAATTGAGATTCCGGTTATTACCACTCTTCACGGGACTGATATCACCCTGGTTGGAAAGGATTCGACTTTCAGCCCTGTGGTTACTTTTTCTATCAATCAATCTGATGGAGTTACAGCTGTTTCTGAGGAGCTCAAAAGAGAGACTCTTGATTACTTTGATGTGAAAAGGGATATTAAAGTCATCCCGAACTTCATCGATTTTGATCGCTTTAGTCGATCGGATAAAGAGCACTTTAAAAAAGCACTAGCTCCTGAAGGGGAGAAGATCCTCATTCACACATCGAACTTTAGAAAAGTGAAGAGAGTAGAGGATGCTGTACTTGCTTTTGATCAGGTGCGAAAGAAAATCCCATCAAAGCTCTTGCTTGTAGGAGATGGTCCCGAAAGGGCATCCATTGAACAGCTTTGCAGAGAAATTGGCTCTTGTGACGATGTTCGTTTCCTAGGAAAGCAGGATAAAGTGGAAGAGCTTTTGGCTATCGCCGATGTCTTTATGATGCCATCTCAAAGTGAAAGCTTCGGTCTAGCGGCCTTAGAGGCAATGGCATGTCAGGTTCCTGTCGTGTCTTCAAATGCCGGAGGTATTCCAGAGATCAATATCGATGGAGAGACAGGCTTCCTTAGCGATGTTGGAGATGTAGATAATATGGCCGAAAATGTGCTGAAGATCCTCAAGGATGAGAAGACTCTTGAGAGTTTTAGAAAGAAAGCCTACGAGCAAGCTAAGCGATTCGATATTGAATTCATCCTTCCAATGTATGAGGAATTCTACCAGGAGGTTATGAGTCAAAGCGCTGCTTCGGTTGAATAGAAGGATCTGCCTTTTTCTTCTTCTTGTAGAATTTCGTTTTCACGATTTCTCCTTCCTTGTACTTCACCTTCAATACCCTACGCCAGATCAGATCGGATTCTCTTCGGTAGTGTAACCAAACTCCGTTTCGCTCTCCATTTTTGTATTCCCCCTTCTCTAAGTACGGACCTACTTCATCAATTCCTTGCTCCAGAGCTTCTCCGTCTTTGACTCCATCCTTGTACCGATGGATAGACTTTGTATCCAGGTATTCATCATAGGTGAAATGCCAGATCAGATTGGGATCCTTTGAGCTTGATTGCCAGGACTCCAGCATTCTACCATTTTCATCTAGCAATCTCGTTTTTGGAAGGATTGAGGCAATGTTTCTGAAGTCCCATTGGAGGTTCGGACTTAGATAGATCAATTCTGCATTTAACTCATTGATCACGAACTCTGCTCTTATGATGGAATCTGCCCTTCTATCCATTAGAACAGCCGTATCTCCCAGCCAATTGATCTTACCCCTGTTTGCACCATCTAGCATGGGATCATCAAGCCGGTTCAGCTCATATTGATCACCGGTTATCGCTAACCTGTACAAGGCATCTTCAAAGAGCAGAGATTGCGAAAGAGCCCAGTATGGCAGGCAAGTCAATAAAAGGAGTAATACTCTCATACAATTAGAACGAAAGGAGTTCCAAAAAAGGGCAAAAAAAACCCCGACACATTGGTCGGGGTCAAAAAAGTTTAATATTGATTACTCAAGGATGAAATCCCACTCGTCAGCAAATGCTTCCTGAGCTTCGATGAAATCATCTGACTTTTCTTCGATTAGATCATACATGTCATTATATGCATCTTCTTCAGCTTCCTCAAGATCCTCATCCCAGTCATTAGTCCAGTATTCGATCATTACCGGAAAGAAATCATCAAGAGATACCTGATAAGCTTCAAACATAGCAATTGCAGACTCCTTGAAAGGACCATCAAAGTCACTGTCAGAATTTATATACTCCAATCCAGCGTCAATATCTTCCTGAAGCTTGGCTCCTAGTTCTTCGATATCGTCTTCGTCTCCGTCGTAAATGGCAGATTCGTAATCAGAGAAAGTTTCATAAGCAGTGTTATCCATTTCAACAAGGGTGTCGTTGAATGTGATAGCATCATCTTGGGTTGGTCCACAAGCGACCATGAATGTGGCCATGATAGCCAATACTCCGTATAGTACTCTTTTCATAATTATGGGATTTAACACAATTGTTTGTTGCTAAGATAATCGCATGGCCTAATTCCCTTCAAAACATAGGACTGATTAAGGAAATATTAAGTATCAGTCGGTGAAATCAGGATTCAGAAGCTCTCCTGTAGTTTACTCAAGAATGAAATCCCATTCTGCAGCGAATTCCTCCTGAGTTTCAATAAAATCATCAGAGGCAGCTTCAATGATCTCATACATTTCATTGTAGGCTTGTTCTTCTGATATCTCCATTTCCTCAGTTGTTTCTTCGTATGGAGTAGTCCAGTACTCAACCATGATAGGAAGGTAGTTGTCAATAGCTGCAGTATATGCATCAAACATTCCAATAAACGAAGCCTCAAATTCACCGTCGAAATCCTCATCTGCATCTGCGTAGGCATAACCTGCTGCGACTGCTGCCTCGAGTTCATCTTTCAATTCGGCTAGTCCTTCTACCTCACCATCATAAATAGCAGACTCATAATCGGTGAATGCTTCCCATGCAGCATTATCTAATGCAACAAGCATATCGTTATAAGCGATAGCGTCATCTTGAGTAAGAACTGGTGCTGCATCCTCTTCTTCTTCTGAACTTCCATCTTCAGATTCAGAACTTGAGGAGTCACATGCTACAGCAAACATTAGGGCTATAGCCATTAGTGCTAATTGAAACTTTTTCATTGATTGGGTTTAAGGGTTGGTTAAAATGGCCTACCGGCCGATTAAGTCGAAATTAGTAAGAAATCTTTACGGAGAGAATTGGGGAATGTTCTGTTAATCAGTTTTTTCCCAATGAATTTTTGACCTACAGGAATTGCAGATCCAGGCCTGACTATTATCTATTGTTGCAATGGTTCCATCAGCAGATCGCATAAGACAATTCTCATTTGCTTTGCAGTGTCTAAGACCTAGTGTATGACCAATTTCATGAATTGCAATTTTTGAAAGTCTGTCATTGAATGTTTCCTCTGAGATGCCTTCGTGAAATCTGTGATTTGAAACAACGCAGCTTTCTCCACCGATCTGTCCTAAGCCAAAAACTCCCCAGTCCTTTCCTGTGGAAGTCGTTATTGAAATATCTGATGCTGTAATTCCAAGGATCTTATCATACTTCTTTGGAATGACCTCCTCTAAATGATCTAGAATAATGGATGCTTTATAGCGCTCTCTTGGCTCAAAATAGGCTGAGTCAGGGAGAGGAATTTCTGACAAGACATCCACTTCAAAACCATAAAAGCTCTCTAAGCTATCCTCAAGGGCGCTGAGCTCAGATTCATTTACCGGACCTAAAGGGATAATTGCAACGTGAAGATCTTCAACTGTTCTGGGAGCTAAGAAATCCTCCCAAACCCAGCTAAAGCCGATCAACAGTAGAAGAACTGCTGCTAAAACCATTATCACACGAACCCTTCTCACACTATTAGAACAGTGTTTTTTTGGAGCGAGTTGTGTTTAACTAAAGATTTAGGTTAAAATGACGCCTTTTTTACGAATTGGCCTCTTCGTACTCGGAAACTATCCTTTCAATGATTGAAGAAGCAGGCTCGATTGCCCTTACGTGTTCAATGCTTGGACCAGCGCACCACAAGGTTTTGTACGTTGCTGAAAAGGCTGCCTTTTCGATGGATTTCATTCCTTTCAGATAGGTGACCATCTTGACCCATTTTTTGAGTCCTTTATTCTTTGCCAGAGTGGCTTCCAGCCAGTTTTGTTTGGTCCCGATCTTTTTGACATAGGGCGTATTGATCACAGTGCAGGGCGTGCCCGAGATCTTGGTGGTTACTACAATATCCTCCCCTCCATAATCAACGCAGGCCTGCTTGTAATCTTCGCTGACATCAGACTCTGTAGTAGCAATGAATGGACTACCGATAGATGCACCGCAGGCTCCCAGTTCCAATCTGGATTTTAGCTGAGAACCAGTTCCTACACCTCCGGCAGATATCACAGGGAGATCACACTCTCTTAAAAGTAATGGGATCAGTTCTTCAGGATCCATTGGTCCAAGGTGGCCTCCGGCCTGATTATTTACCGCGATCAGTGCATCAGCGCCCATGGCTTCGCATTTCTTTGCGTATTTCAGGTCGATCACATCAGTAAAGACCTTGATGCCTTTAGGCTTGCATGCTTCAATGATCTTTTGTGGAGATCCAAGCGAAGTGATTATGAAATCAACCTCATAATCAAGACAGGCCTTTAGCTGATAAGGAAACTTATAATTGGATTTATTGGCTACCAGATTGATCCCAAATGGACCATTGATATTCTCTTTGATGTATGCTAAAGCAGCTCTTAGATCCTTTTCAGTTCGGTAATTAAGAGCAGGTATTGCACCTGCAATTCCGGATTCTGCAGCCGCAATCACCATGGCTGCATTAGAAACAAGAAACATTGGAGCCATAATGATTGGGTATTTGATCCCAAGCATTTCAGTCAGTTCGGTGCTGATCTTTTGGCTCTTTGCTTCCATTATCCTTTATAGAAAGGCAGCTTAACCACCTTTGCTTTGATGAATTTGTTTCGAATATTGATGCAGATCTCAGTATCTGCTTTAGCGAAGTCTTTCAGGACATAACCCATCCCAATTGCCTTTTCAAGTGAAGGTGCCATGGTTCCGGAAGTAACATTCCCGATGAACTGACCATCCTCCAGGCAGATCTCGTAATTCTGTCTTGGGATTCCTCGATCGATCATTTCAAAACCTACGAGCTTCTTATCTGCTCCATTGGTCTTCACTGCCTCCACGATCGGGCGGGCATTGAAATCCTTTGTGAATTTGGTGATCCAGCCAAGCCCGGCTTCAATAGGGCTGGTAGTATCATCAATATCATTTCCGTATAGGCAATATCCCATCTCAAGTCTAAGTGTATCTCTAGCTGCAAGACCGATTGGCTTAATATCATAGGCAGCACCTGTCTCCATTACCTTATTCCAAACTTCAACAGCTTCTGAAGAAGGGATGTAAAGCTCAAATCCTCCCGAACCGGTGTATCCTGTTGCTGAAAGAATCACATTGTCAACTCCAGCAAAGGTTCCGTGATCGAAAGTGTAAAATGCAATGTTTGAAAGATCAACATTTGTAAGAGTCTGAAGAGCATCAATAGCTTTAGGACCCTGAACAGCTAGAAGAGCATATTTGTCTGAAGCATTCTCCATTTCAACTCCCATGCTATTCTTGGAAACGATCCAATTCCAATCCTTTTCGATGTTAGCCGCATTTACAACCAACATGAATTCCTCATCGCTCAGGCAGTAAACAAGAAGATCATCAACTATACCACCCTCATCATTGGTCATACATGAGTACTGGGCTTTCCCTGGGCTCAATTTTGAGGCATCATTGGTACATACCAGTTGAACAAGTTCAAGGGCTTTTGGGCCTCTAAGAAAGAACTCTCCCATGTGAGATACGTCGAATACACCTACAGCCTGACGAACGGTTTGGTGTTCTTCTTTGATCCCTGCATAAGAGATTGGCATATTGTATCCTGCGAAATCGGCCATTTTGGCTCCAAGGCCTTCATGAATAGCGGTTAGAGGTGTGTTTTTCATTTGCTTTAATTGGCTGGCAAAACTAGTTAATTATTGGTCTGTTTGTCGGTACCACGATCTAGAAACACAAATTGCGATCCACTGTTTTCCCAATAATCTGCGTCTTCATCTTGCATTTATTAATCTTTTACATTTACGGAGTTTATGAAGTTATCCCAAGCCCTAAGCCTCAATGAGATCCAGGAGCTCGTAGGAGGCAAGATCGTCGGAAATAAAGACCTTAAAATTACTGGTATCAATGAGATCCATAAGGTTGTAGAAGGCGATCTTACTTATGTAGACTTTCACAAGTACTACGATTTTGTTCTCAATAGTGAAGCATCTGTAATTCTTATCGATAAAGAAGCAGATGCCCCGGAAGGCAAGGCATTGATCATTGTTGACGACCCCTTTACAGCTTACAATTCCCTCGCTCATAGATTCAGGCCAACCCAGCATTGCACCAATGTGATCTCAGAAACGGCAGAAATTGGTGAAGGGACCATTATTCATTCGGGTTCAGTTATTGGGAATAATGTAAAGATTGGTAAGAACTGTATTATCTATCCCAATGTCACGGTTTATGATTATTCAGAGATTGGAGATAACACCATCATCCATTCCAATACCTGCATTGGCTCTGATGCCTTCTATTTTAAAGGAAGGGGAACCCATTATGAGAAAATGCACACCATCGGTCGCACAATCATTGGAAGCGATGTCGAGATCGGATCTAATGTAACTGTAGCTTCGGGAGTCTCTGGAGATACGGTGATTGGAGATGGAACCAAGCTTGATTCCCAGATCCATATCGGACATGGAGTAGTTATCGGAAAGCATTGTCTCCTTTGTGCTCAGGTTGCCATTGCCGGCAAATGCAATATTGGCGATCACGTAATACTTTACGGCAAAGTGGGTGTATCAAAAGCAATTACTATTGGAGATAAAGCAGTGATTCTCGCTTCCAGTAATGTTGGAGATAACCTTGAAGGGGGTAAAACTTACTTCGGTTCACCTGCTCAGGAGCGAAGAATAGCCTGGAGAGAATACGCTGTATATCGCAAGCTTCCAGAGATCTGGGAGAAAGTCAAAAAACTGGATTAAAAAAGTTTGCCCTGTTCGGGCAGATTGACCTTGAAGCTCTTTCTGTGGTATTCGGTTGATCCGTATTCCTTTACAGCTAATCGGTGCTCAATTGTTGGGTAGCCCTTATTCTGTTGCCAATTGTATTCCGGATGCTCTTCATGGATCTTTTTCATGTATTCATCGCGATGTGTTTTGGCTAAAATGGAAGCAGCAGCGATACTTGCAAATCGGCCATCTCCTTTAACAAAACATTCAAAGGGAACTTCGTGAAAAGGCTTGAAGCGGTTTCCATCAACCAATATGAACTCTGCATTTGGTTCTAGCTTCTCCAATGCCTTATGCATCCCCAGAAAAGAGGCATTAAGGATATTGATCTTATCGATTTCTTCCGGTTCAATCAGCGAAACTGACCATGAAATGGCCTCTCGTTCTATGATCGGCCGGAGGCTATCCCTATCCTTTTCAGATAATTTCTTTGAATCGTTTAGCAAGGGATGATTGAAATCTGGGGGTAAAATAACCGCAGCAGCGGAAACAGGACCGGCTAAACAGCCTCTTCCGGCTTCATCACAACCTGCCTCCAGTCGTTCGCGTTTAATGTAGGCTTTAAGCACCTGTCGAAATTAATCCAATATCGTACATAGACCTTCTTAATTGTTGATAGGAAGCATTGCCATCGCTAGATATCAGAATTAAGTTTGTTTTTAATCCAGATTAACCGCGCGTTTGAATCCAATAAAGCGACTTGCCGGACAAACATTGACCTACGGGGTGAGTAGCATCATAGGTCGATTTCTCACTTTTCTGTTGGTCCCAATCTATACCAGGGTCCTCAGTCCGGCGGAGTATGGTGTGGTCACCGACTGGTACTCTGTTGCCGGCTTTCTCTTAGTCGTATTGCCTTATGGAATGGAAACTGCCTTCTTTCGATACAGCAAAAAGAGGGATGGAGATCAAAATGTCTATGCCACCGCTTTTAGGTCAGTTCTGACAAGCACACTTGCTTTCCTTGGTCTCACATTGATCTTTAGCCAGTCCCTGGCCGATGCCTCAGGTTACTCCAACTTTCCCGAGTATGTTATCTGGTTTGCATTTATCCTAAGCTTTGACACAATTGCTGCGCTTCCATTTGCCCGACTTCGCTTTGAGAATAAAGCAGTTCGATTTGCATCCATTAAGCTCATAGAGCTAGGTGTAAATATTGGGATCAACCTATTCTTTCTAGTACTCTGCCGACAGGCATGGCTGCAAGATCCGAATAGCTTTTTTGGAAACCTCTTTAACCCAGCGTTTGGCGTAGGATACATCTTTGTAGCCAATCTGGCTGCTAGTGCTGTGAAATTGTTATTGCTAAGTCCGGAGTTTCGCAGTCTTGGAGGTCAATTCAAAAAAGATCTATGGAAGGAAATGCTGACATACGGTGCTCCTTTGGTTCTTGTAGGTCTGGCTGGGATCATTAATGAAATGCTGGATAGACAGTTGCTGAAATACATGCTTCCTTTCAGTAAGGAAGAGAATCTTGCACAATTGGGGATCTACGGGGCGAACTATAAGTTGGCTGTTTTCATGAATCTCTTCATTCAGGCATTTAGGTATGCAGCTGAGCCCTTCTTTTTTCAGCAAAGTGATGATAAGAATTCAAAAAGGATCTATGCCGATGTGTTGAAGTACTTTGTAATTGCAGGAGCTTTGGTGTTCTTAACCATCACCTTGTTTATCGATCAGTTCCGGTTTTTCATTGGCAAGGAGTACTGGTCAGGTCTTGAGCTTGTACCTATCCTTTTACTGGCTAATTTATTCCTGGGCATTGTAGTGAATCTATCCATTTGGTATAAACTAACCGATAAGACAATGCTGGGTGCAGCTGTTGCTATTGGAGGAGCTATGATCACCGTAATCTTAAATATTCTTTGGATTCCTACAATGGGCATTGAAGGTTCTGCCTGGGCTACTTTGGTTTGTTATAGCTCAATGGCGGTTGTATCCTATTTGCTAAGCAGAAAGTACTTCCCTGTACCATATCAATTGCTAAGAATTCTAGCCTACCTATTCCTGGCAGTTTTGATTTTCATGGTATTTAATGAATTGAAAGACAGAGTAGAAGTACTTGTGTATCATATTTCTGCGGTAGTTTCTATCCTTTGCTTTGCAGTTTTTGCATTTAGCGTAGAAAAGCGTGAATGGGGGGCGTGGAAAGTTTAATTAAGCTTAGCCAAAAAACTATTTTTGCCGCCCATGGAAGTACGTATTATCAATCAATCGAGATTTGACCTGCCCAGATACGAAACGCAAGGATCTGCCGGGATGGATATTCGTGCCAACATCGAGGAGCCCATTCAAATTGAACCACTTGAAAGAGTGCTTGTCCCAACCGGGCTTTTTATTGAGCTCCCTTTAGGGTTTGAAGCGCAACTTCGCCCAAGAAGTGGACTTGCCTTTAAAAGAGGAATCACATTGCCAAATAGCCCAGCTACAATAGATTCAGATTATCGAGGAGAGATCAAAGTAGCCTTGGTCAATTTAAGTAAGGAGAATGTGGTAATAGAATCCGGTGAGCGCATCTGTCAAATGGTGATTAGTAGGCACGAGCAAGTTGACTGGGTCGAAGTAGAAACACTTAACGAAACCACCAGAGGTGAAGGTGGATTTGGACATACAGGAAAAAACTAAAGAATGAATATCATTATCCCCATGGCTGGACGAGGTTCCCGCTTAAGACCACACACATTAACTGTACCTAAGCCTTTGATTCCGGTAGCTGGAAAACCAATCGTTCAGAGATTGGTCGAAGATATCGTAGCTGTTTGTTCTGAAAAGGTTGACCACATTGGCTTTATCATTGGGGACTTTGGGAAAGAAGTGGAAGAGAACCTCTTAAATGTTGCCAAAGAATTAGGCGCTGAGGGGCACATCTATTATCAGGAGACACCAGAAGGAACCGCTCATGCAATTCAGTGCGCTAAAGAGATTCTTGAGGGTCCATGCATCATCGGCTTTGCCGATACTTTGTTCAGAGCAGACTTTAAGCTTGATTCATCCAAGGATGGAATTATCTGGGTTAACCAGGTTGATGATCCTTCAGCTTTTGGAGTAGTAAAAGTGAATGAGGAAGGGAATATCACAGATTTCATAGAGAAGCCAAGTACTCCGGTTTCTAACCTTGCGATCATTGGGATCTATTTCTTCAAGGAAGGCGAAAAGCTTAGAGATGAGATTCAGTACTTACTCGACAACGATATTCGCGAGAAAGGAGAGTACCAGATTACAAATGCTCTTGAAAATTTGAAAAGCAAAGGAGCAAAGTTCGGAACCGGGGAGGTGCTTGAGTGGTTAGATTGTGGGAACAAGAAGGCTACAGTGCATAGTAACCATAGAGTTTTAGAATTTAAATCTGGTTCTGAGGAAATGATTCATAGTCATGAATCTGAGAACTCAATAATCATCCCACCTTGTTTCATTGGAGAGGGAGCCATCATAAAGAATTCAATTATTGGACCTCATGTTTCTGTGGGGAAAGGAACTGAAATAAGTGATTCACGTATAAGCAATGCGATCGTTCAGGAAGATTCAAGGATTTTTAACAAAGTGATTTCCAACTCAATGATAGGAAATCACGTTACCTTAACAGGAAATCCGGCAGATCTGAGCGTTGGAGATTACACGGTATTAGAGGATTAGAATGACAAGCCGCATATTCATATTCGCACTTCTCTGTGCAACTGTATTAAGTTCTTGTAGCGGGAGTAAATCAAGTGTAAGTAACACTGATTCTGAAAACGGAGCAGGTGAGCTCGATCCCAAAATGCAGGTGTCTCTTGAGCGCCGCTTTATTGATGCCATTAGAGAAAAGCATCTGGGCAATTATGAGGAGGCTCTGAAACTCTTTGAAGAAGTTACGAGGAGGGATCCGGCAAATGACGCTGCCCATTACGAACTATCTCAATTGTACTACGGGTCTGGCTTAATGGAGCTCTCCCTTTCTCATGCAAAGAAAGCAGTAGAGCTTGTGCCTGAGAATAAATGGTACCAGCTATTACTAGCAGATATCTATTCCTCAATCTACAAATTTGAAGAGGCTGCAGCTGTGTATGAGCAGATCGTAGATAAGTTCCCTGAAGAGTACGAGTTGTACCTCGATTGGGCCTATATGAATTTAAAGGCCGAGAATTATGAAAAGGCTATTCAGGCCTATGATGAACTCGAGAAGATCGTAGGTATTGACGAATCAATCAGCTTTCAGAAGCAATCGATCTTTTTGCGCATGAACGATCTAAACTCTGCAGTAGCTGAGATCGAGAAACTCATTGCTGAATTTCCTGAGAAGACTGAGTACTACACGGTTCTTGCCGACATGTATGAAGTGAACGGAGACCAGGAAAGTGCAGCTAAGGTTTATCAGAGGATGATCGATGCCAATCCTGATAATCCTGCAGCTCAAATGGCTTTAGCCAAGATCAAGTACAATGAGGGAGACATCCCGGGTTACTTCGAGCTAATGAGTGAGGCATTTAGAAGTCCAAATCTGGATGTAGACTCAAAGATCATGGTGCTTTATACATATATCGAGCATTATGAATCCAGACAGGAAGAATGGGAAGATGCTGAAGCTCTAGCGGAGATCCTGGTTGAAGCTCATCCAGAAGAGGCAAAATCATATGCTATTCAGGGAGACCTAAAGTATCTGGCTGATAAACTTGAGGAGGCACAGGTCAGTTACAGAAAATCACTCGAGTTTGAGGATGGGGTATACAATGTCTGGCAACAGATATTGCTCATTGACGCAGACCTTTTGGATTACGATGCCATGCTTGAAGATGCTGAAAGAGCTATAGAACGATTTCCAAATCAGTCATTACCGAATTTCTTTTTAGGAGTAGCTCAAAGCCATTTTAATCAGAATGAAAAGGCGATCAGGAGTTATGGTCGTGCATTAATGATGAGTAGCACGAATCTTAATTTAAAATCTCAGATCTACAGCAATTTGGGGGACCTGTATCACAGTATAGGAGAATTCAAAGCCTCAGATAGTTGTTATTCTGCAAGTTTGGATATCGACCCGAATAATGCATTTGTGCTTAACAATTACGCCTACTTTTTAAGTCTTAGGAACGATAATCTTGATGAGGCAGAGAAGATGTCAAAAAGGTCAAATGAATTGATGCCTGGCAATGCATCATTCGAAGACACTTATGCATGGATCCTTTACCAGAAAGGCGACTATAAGAAAGCGAAAGAGTGGATCGAGAAAGCTCTATCGAATGAGCCTACTGCAAACTCTGTTCTTTTGGAGCACTACGGCGACATCCTTTATAAATTAGGAGAAATTGACCAGGCTGTCGAGCAATGGAATAAAGCCCTGAATGCTGGTGGTGACGCCGATTTGATTGGCAGGAAAATTGCCGACCGAAAGCTATATGACTAGGTCAATTGCCATTTTTATTTTCCTATTGATTTTCTTTCAATCCTGCCGATCGGTAAGGACTGAAAAAGTTGAAGTTGATTGTAAGCTTCCAAAAAAGAGCCTCGAAGAAGTCACTTCAGGTGTGAGATCCCAAATAATCAGCTTTGACTACATGGCTGTTCGTGCCAAGGTAGATTACGATGATGGGGTCAATAAACAGTCTTTTACTGCGAATATTCGAATGAGACAGGATTCACTGCTTTGGGTCTTGTTTTCAGGCACCTTGAGTTATGAAGGGGCCAGATTCCTTGCCAGCACTGATAGTCTATGGATCACAAACCGTTTGGAGAAGATCTATCATCAGGAGCCAATTGAATCATTAGATCAGTTCATTCCAATTGGATTGGACCTCATTCTCTTGCAGGATATTGTTGCTGGAAATCCATTTAAAGACAGTTTAATTTTCTCTGAGATCAGGAGAGATCCGTGCCAATATGTCTTAATTGCTGAGGATGAGCAGTTTGAATGGGAGTATAGTATCAATCCAGAAAATTATACAGTAGCTAGTCTGCGTTTAAAAGACAAGATCAGGTACCGGGAGTTGATCGCTAGCTTTGAGGATTATCAGGAAACTCCAGGTGGCTTGATTCCAATGTCGAGATACTTCGAGGTGAATGTTAAGGGTAACTCTGTAAAGATTACCGCACAACTCAGTCGTTTAAAGATTGATGAGGAGCTAAGTTTCCCATTTAAGATCAATCCAAATTATGAGAAAGTGGAGCTTGAGAAATAAATTGATCATTCAGGTCCTTGTACTGGGACTTGGCGCTCCATTCCTTTTTCTATACGCTTTACCACCTCAGAATTCCACAAAAGATGCTTTGGTCACTGAGTATCAGAGCTTGAAAGATCAGATAGCCAGCATTGAAAGCGATCTGAAAGCCAAGAAGAATGAGCAGAGTGCTACACTTCAATATCTAAGCTCATTGAATGCGAAGATCTCAGTTCGTGAACAGCTGATACAGAACATTAATAATCAGATGCTTCAGGCTCAGCAAACATTCTATCAGGACTCTATTGTAATTGCTTCGCTTGAGTCAGATTTAAACTCATTGAGAGAGGAATATGCCAATATTATTTACCAGTCATATGTCAATAAGACTAGTGTAAACGGATTGGCATTAGTTTTTGCTTCAGAGTCTATAAATCAGGCCTACCAAAGGTTTGTCTACCTGCGGAAGTACACAGATTACCGAGACCGACAGGCCGATATCATAGAAAAGACAGTAGGGGATCTGGAGGAAAAGACTCAATTGCTGCTTGCATCAATTGAAGAGCAAAGATCTTTACTGGATGCCCAGTTAGTGGAGAAATCAGTTTTGGAGGAAGAGCAGATCGAGAAAAATCTGCTCGTAGAGCAAATAAAAACGGATGTTCAGGACCTTCAATCTCAAATTGCTCTTAAGAACCAACAAGCTGCTGATTTGGATGCGAAGATCCAGGCAATCATTGCAGAAGAAATAAGAAAAGCAGAAGAAGCTGCGAAAAGAAGGGCGGATTCACTTGCGGCTCTGGCAAATGAAGCCGGAGATACATATGACGGTCCGGCTCTGTCAGCTACTCCTCAGGATCTTAAACTTGCAGCTTCATTTGGAAGCAATAAAGGGAAGCTACCATGGCCGGTAGGGCAGGGATTTGTAGTCGGGAAGTTTGGTCGACATCCTCACCCTCTTGACAACAAGGTATATGTCGAGAATAATGGTATAGATATTCAAACTAGCCAGAATGCTGATGTATACTCGGTTTTTGAAGGAGAAGTGACAAGTATTTTCTATATCCCTGCCAGCCAATACAATGTAATTATCAAGCACGGAACCTACTTTTCAGTGTACAGCAATTTGGAAAAAGTCTTTGTTGCAGAGAGGGATAAGATCATTACAAGACAAAAACTTGGAATCGGTTTTCACGACCCAATTGACAATGCCACGATCATAAACTTCCAGATCTGGAACAATAGCGTAAAAGAGAATCCATCTCTATGGCTTGCACCACTGTGATTCAAGACTGAATTGTTAACTTTGGAGGCAAATAATTGATTCATGTCTATACTACTATTTTCCCTTCCAGGTGGAATCGAATGGGTGATCATTCTGGTAGCTATTCTGCTTCTATTTGGTGGAAAGAAAATTCCAGAGTTAATGAGAGGTCTTGGAAAGGGAATTCGAGAGTTCAACTCTGCTCGCGCAAACGTGAAAGAAGAGATTGAAAAAGGTATCAGAGAAGATGAGGAAAAGGAAGCCTCAACTGATACAGAAGCAGGTAAATAAATCATTCCTGAAAATCTAAGCTTTGAAGAATTACACTCGTTTGGCAGAGGTTCAAGCCGATCTTCAATCTAAATCGATCAATTGTAACGAACTGGTTCAATCCTATCTGAATAGGATTGAAGACCAAAAGCATCTCAATGCCTTTATTGAGACTTTTGATGAATCGGCATTGGATCAGGCTAGAAAGATCGATGAAAAGATCTCAGGTGGTGAAAAGTTGGGCGAACTCTTTGGTCTTGTTATCGCTATTAAGGATAATATTTGCTTCAAGGGGCATAAGATTCAGGCATCATCTCAAATTCTGAACAGCTTTGAGTCTATTTATTCGTCAACAGTTGTGGATCGATTAGTGGCTGCTGATGCAATCATTATTGGCCGCACAAACTGTGATGAGTTTGCAATGGGCTCAAGCAATGAGAACTCTTCTCTTGGAACCGTATTGAATCCAATTGATGAATCCAGAGTTCCTGGAGGATCAAGTGGAGGATCTTCTGCCGCTGTAAAGGCAGACCTTTGCATGGCCTCACTGGGATCAGACACAGGAGGAAGTATTAGGCAGCCAGCATCATTTTGCGATGTTGTAGGCTTCAAGCCCAGTTATGGAAGAGTTTCCCGTTATGGATTGATTGCCTATGCTTCAAGCTTTGATCAGATCGGTCCTTTTACTAAATCGGTAGAAGACTCAGCAAGGATTCTGAAAGTTATCGCCGGGCATGATCAAATGGACCCAACCAGTTCTCTGGTTGAGACCGAGAACTATTCAGAAATCACAGCTCTTGATAAACCCTCAAAATTTGCCTTGATCAGGGAAATTTATGAGCATGAGGGATTAGATCCTGAAATCAAAAAGTATACAGACGATTGGGTTGCCAAACTCAGAGAGAAAGGACATACCATTGCCTTGATCGACTTTCCTTATCTCGATTATTTGATTCCTACTTATTATGTTCTTACTACAGCTGAAGCCTCATCTAATCTGAGCCGCTACGATGGCGTGCGATATGGATATCGCAGTTCGGATGCTAATGATATGGAAGAGGTTTACACTCAAAGCAGATCTGAAGGATTTGGAAAGGAAGTAAAGAATAGGATCATGCTTGGGACATTCGTACTTAGCTCAGGTTACTATGATGCCTATTATACCAAAGGGCAAAAAGTAAGAAGGCTTGTATCTGATGCTGTAGCAGAAATCTTCAAATCTTACGATTTCATTATTAATCCAACCACTCCTGAATTTCCTTTCAAGTTTGGTGAGAAGTCTAGCGACCCGGTTAGAATGTACCTATCAGATATATATACTGTTTTAGCAAATTTGAATGGCAGTCCTGCTATTTCTTTGCCTTTGTACAGAAATGAGGAAGGCTTACCTGCGGGGATGCAGATTATGGCAAACAGATTTGAAGAAAAGAAACTCCTTGATTGTGCTGCTTCAATGATGTCCTAGTACTCATTGTGTATGCAATCTCTAAAGACTTGAATCTTATAAATAAAGGACAATGACAAAATTTAGGATCATCATTTTCGGATTGCTTTTGGCGCTTAACTTTTCAGCTTGTAAGGAAGTAAAGAATAGTTTACCGGGATCTGATTCATCCAGCAATACATCCAGTGGTGTGGATGAATTGCTTATTGTCATGGATGAGAATGTAGCTCAGTCAGATATTGGCCAAAGATTAGTAGCCTACGTTCGAGATGACTATAAGATCATTCCTCCCAATCCGGAAAGATCAGAGCCAAAATTGAATATCACTGTCATTACCGGTAAGGAGTTTCTTGGAGAGTATAAGACTTATCACAATGTCCTGATCCTTGGTTTTATGCAAGATCAGGGTGCTGCAAGCACCCTTGTAAAGACGGCTCTTTCTACAGATGAAAAGCAGGAAGCAGTTGAGGGAACGGGAGATTTCTTAAAGATCAAACCTGGAGAGTTTACTGAAGGTCAGGTGGTGGTTTACATGTACGCCAACGCAATTGGTGATTTCATGCCATATACCGAGCCTTACTTTGACGCTATGATGGCTGAGTTCCACGATGCTGCATTGCCCTATTACCGCAAACAAGCATATTTCGCAGGCGAAAATGCTGACGCTTCAAGATCTCTATTTGAAAACTTTGGAGCTTCTTTTAAGGTCCCGGATGGATATGTGATTGCCTTACAGAATGACTCAGTTGCCCTGTTGAGGTACGATGAAGGTCTGTATACCATTTTCGTCCTGATGAATGAGTCAGAGATCTCAAATCCGGGAGAATACTTCCCAAATAAGGGGATCGACATAAGGGACCAACTTGGTTCAGAGTATGTCTCTTTCAAAGGGATTGAAGAAAATTACATGCTTACGGATAGTACAATGGGGTTTGTTCATAGGATCATTGATATGAATGGATTGCCGGCTTATGAGAATAGAGGCTTGTGGAGACAGGAAGATGGTGAGGGATTCCCAATTGGCGGTGGTCCTTTTGTAAACTATTACATTCTTGATGAGGCTTCGGGCAGAGCATTCTTCCTGGAAGGATTTGTTTTTGCCCCGGGAGAAAAAAAGAGAGGACAGCTGAGAAAGCTTGAATCGGTTTTGAGAACCTTTTCAACTAAACCAAGCGCTTAGTGAACTATTCTGTTGAGACATTTGACAGGTTTGTCATTATTGGCGATAGGGTTCTGTTAAAACCCCGGAAAGATGATGAGAGAACTAAGTCAGGTCTTTATCTTCCGCCGACAGTTCAGGAAAAGGAAGAGATACGAAGCGGTTATGTAATTAAGGCAGGACCTGGATATCCAATTCCTTCTGGTGGTGATGAAGAATCCTGGAAAGGAGTAGATGAGCAAAAGAAGTTCATTCCATTGCAGGTAGAGGAGGGCGATCTGGCAATTTATTTGCACAAGTCGGGACATGAAATTCAGTTCAACGAGGAGAAGTTTTTGATCGTCCCTCAGAGTGCCATATTGATGACCATAAGAAATCAAGACTTGTTTGACTGATGACTTATAGAATTTGAAAGAATAAAAGGTTAAACGCCTGAGATTAGAATTGATAAATTTAGGGCTTAGGGAGCGGACAAGATGATATCATACATACGAGGACAGTTAGTTTCAAAGACTCCTACGGGAGTCATTGTTGAAAATAATGGGGTGGGTTATTACTTGCATGTTACCCTAAATACCTACGCAAGCATACAGGATAAAAGTGAGTGTCAGCTACATACATATCTCCACGTAAAAAGTGAGGGGCAGTCTGTTTCTGCATTCGATCTGTATGGTTTTTCTACTGAGGAGGAAAGAAGCATCTTTGAGCTCCTTTTATCCGTCTCTGGTATTGGAGCAAGCACAGCGCGAATGATGTTGTCATCTCTATCGCCGGACGAAGTGAGAGATGCGGTGGCCTCAGAAGCCGAGCACATTATCAAAGCGGTAAAAGGAATTGGCCCAAAGACGGCAAAACGACTGATATTGGAGTTAAAAGATAAGATTGGCGCAGGCGCTGAGAATATTTCAGCACCTGCAGATAATACATACAGAACTGAAGCGTTATCGGCCTTAGTTTCGCTGGGCTTCCCTAGAAGCCAGGCGGAAAAAGCGATAAACGAAGTTCTCCGGGCAAACCCCCATCCTGCCTCAGTGGAGGATTTAATCAAAACAACCCTTAAAACACTGTAAGCTAAGGAGTCTTGCCGCTGCGAGGACAAATATTAATCCTATTCTCAGGTATTCTTTACTTGTTGTCAGGTTCATCATCTAACCTGAATGCAGGAGAGCCATGGTATCTACCAGGGCACATTGTTGAAATGCCAGCAGACACTCCCTGGTCAAGTCAGCCAGGTGGCGCTAACTCGGTACTTGACGATGATGACGATGATCCATTTACACTTGACAATCCACCAAATGTAGAACGGACGGTAGAGTTTGACCCTGAGACAGGCCTTTATAAAGTAAGAGAAACGGTAGCTGGGAGGGACATAAAACCACCCGTCTACATGACATACGATGAATATGTAGACTATACTCTAAAACAGGATGTAAGCAATTACTGGAAAGACAGAGAAAGCACTGCCAAAGGAATTAAGAATTATTCCAGCTCTGGAATGTTCTCTAAACTAACCGTTCCTGGATCAGACCCTAACAAAGCCCCCGTCGTAGAGATTCGCCCTCAGGGTACCGTCGAACTTACCCTTGGAGTTAACTTCCAAAAGATCAATAACCCTACTCTTCCACTTCAGCAAAGAAAACAAGGTGGATTCGATTTTGATATGAATATCAACCTGAACGTGATTGGTAAAATCGCCGATTACATTCAGCTTGGAATCAAGTATAATACTCAGGCAAACTTTGATTTCCAGAATGAGATCAAGACTAACTATGAGGGTAAGGAGGATGATATCATCAAAAAGATCGAGCTGGGAAATGTCAACTTTGATCTCCCTACCCAACTCATCTCGGGTAGCCAACAGCTTTTCGGTATTAGAGCTGAAATGCAGTTTGGAAAACTGCGGATGAATGCGGTAGTTTCCTCACAGAGATCTAAGAAGCAATCAATCACTATCGAAGGCGGAGCGCAGATCCAGACATTTGAGCTTAGCGTAGATAAATACGATAATAACCGTCACTTCTTCCTGGGACAGGAATTCAGGAATTTCTATGAAACGGCAATGATCAATTACCCATTGATCACTTCACCATTCCAGATTCAGGAGATAGAAGTTTGGGTTACGAATAGAACCGGAGCGACCCAGAACGTAAGAGAACTTGTAGCCTTTGCAGATCTTGGTGAACCAGATCCATACTCACCTCAAATTAATGGAACTCCAGGTGCAGTATTCCCCGATAATGATGCAAACGACCTGTACAGAAGATTGAATCAATCAGCTCTTTTAACTCGCGATGTCAATCAGGTTGTTGCAGAGATCACAGGTCCAAACTTTAACCTGAAGCAGATTGATGATTTTGAAAAAACCTACGCTCAGAAGCTGAATCCTTCTCAGTATACAGTGGATATGCAGCTAGGTTATATCTCCCTTAATCAGCAGCTTCAACCAAATCAGGTTCTGGCTGTGTCTTATGTATATACCGTAAATGGTGAGACATTCAAGGTGGGTGATCTTTCAAGGGAACTGGGAGCAGGAGATACTACTACTCAGGCAAACAAAGTCCTGTTCCTGAAAATGCTTAAGAGTACTTCGATCAGGGTAAAGCTTCCATATTGGAATCTTTTGATGAAGAACATCTACTCTGTTGGAGCCTTTAATGTTTCTCAGGAAGACTTTGAACTAAACATCCTTTATCAGGATCCGGGAGGAGGGGTAAAGAGATACATCCCAGAAGGGAATCTTTCTGGTACGCCGCTGATCGAGGTAATGGATCTCGACCAGGTAAACAATCAGGGAGATCCCCAACCAGATGGGATCTTTGACTTCATTCCGAATCTGACCATTCTACCACAGAATGGTCGAATTATTTTCCCTGTTCTTGAGCCATTTGGTGATCATCTTAGAGGAGAGATAACCAACCCAAGTCTTCAGGCAAAGTATGTTTACGATCAGCTTTACGACTCCACTCAGTTTATCGCTCAGCAGTATCCAGAGTTTAACCGATACGTTCTTTCAGGAAGATATAAGGGAGGTTCTTCGAATGAGATCTCACTAGGTGCATTTAATATCCCGGAGGGATCAGTAGTTGTAACGATGGGAGGTCAGCGACTTCAGGAAGGAGTTCACTATACGGTTGATTATAATCTCGGTAGGGTAAAAATTATTGACGAAGGGATCCTGGCCTCAGGAAACCAGATCAAAGTCGATTTTGAGAACAATGCACTCTTTGGATTTCAAACCAGAGCACTTTATGGTTTAAGACTTGACTATCGAGTAAATGAAAAATTAAGTCTGGGTGGTACTGCAATGAGAATGGGCGAAAGACCATTCACCCAAAAGGTAAACATCGGGGACGACCCGATCAGAAACAGTATTTACGGTTTCGATCTCGACTATAATACAGATGTTCCTTTCCTTACTAAGATTCTTGATAAGCTTCCTCTTTATTCAACCAAAGAGATCTCAACCTTTACCTTGAATGGTGAGGTGGCACATCTTAATCCAGGACACAATGGTGCGATTGGAGATGAGGGTCAGGTTTATCTGGATGACTTTGAGGGAACAAGCTCAGGGTTTGATCTTAAGTTTCCAGCAGCTGCCTGGCGTTTAGCGAGTACACCTAGAAACTCACCCGACGAGAACGGTAACAACCAGTTCCCAGAAGCGGATCTTATTAACTCTCCAGAGTACGGATATAATAGAGCAAAGCTTGCATGGTATAATATTGACCCTCTTTTTTCAAGAAATAATTCAGCTACTCCAGCTTATATCAGGAACAATACAGAGCAGTATGTGACTCATTACGTGAGGGAAATTCCTCAGGTGGAGGTCTTCCCAAATAAGAGTATTGACAACCCCCTGCAGGCTACTTTGCTGACATTCGATATGGCTTATTACCCTAATGAGCGTGGGCCGTATAACTACGATACAACTGCAGGTGCATTTTCTGCGGGTACAAATCCGCAGACAGGTGAACTTCTAGATCCTGAATCAAGGTGGGGTGGTATCATGAGAAGCCTTGATAACAATGACTTCCAGGCTGCCAATATTGAGTATATCCAGTTTTGGGTACTAGATCCTTTTATTGGAAGGCCGGTGGCCGATGACGGTTTCCTCTACATTAACCTTGGAAACATCAGTGAGGACATTCTTAGAGACTCCAGGATGCTTTACGAGAATGGACTGCGTCAGGATAGTTCAACTCTAAGCCGATCAACATGGGGGTACACTCCCACCATTCCCCCAATTAATAATGCATTTGACAATGATGTTAACGAGCGCACCAGACAGGACGTAGGTTTTGATGGTTCAACAGATGGTCAAGAGCAAAGCTTCTTCTCAGGCTTTTCAAACTGGGTTCAGAATAATGTTCAGGACCAGGACATTGTGACCGATATCCTTGGTGACCCATCTCAGGATAACTACAGATGGTATCGTGACGTAGGATTCGATCAGGATGAGACTGATGTCCTTGTCAGATATAAAGACTTTAACGGTCCTCATGGGAACTCTCCGGTCTCTGATGGTTCTAACAGTTCATCTGCTCAGACAAATATTCCTGATTCAGAGGATATGAACAGGGATTTCACTTTGAATGAGAATGAGGAATACTTCCAGTATCGAGTTCCGCTTTTCAAAGGAATGAGTGCTGAGAATCACCCTTATATCGTTACTCAGGAAGGTCCAAAATCCTATAATGATCAGGTCAATAATATCCTGTTTGAAGATATCACCTGGTATCAGTTTAGAATCCCAATTAGAGATTTCGACGATAAGATCGGAGGGATTCCTGATTTCAACTCTATCCAGTTCATTAGAATGTTCATGACTGGATTCCAGGATTCTGTTGTTCTTCGATTTGCTGAGCTAGAGCTTGTTAGAAACCAATGGCGTACCTATCTGGAGCCAATTGGAGAGCCAACTGATGGATCACCTTCTGATAACTTTGGACCAACTACTTTCAATGTTACAGCAGTTAACATTGAAGAGAATTCAAATCGTGAGCCTGTTGCTTATGTGCTTCCTCCTGATATTCAAAGAGAGGTAACTCTGGGTCAGAGTCAGGCAGTCAATGTCCTCCAGAATGAGCAAGCTCTTGCCACCACGGTCTGTAACCTCCAGGATGGGGATGCCAGGGCGGTCTTTAAGAATATAGGCCTTGATCTCAGGGTTTACAAAGAGCTCAAGATGTGGGTGCATGCTGAAGATCTGGTCGGACAAACACCCATGGATACAGGTGAAGTAACGGCATTCATGAGGATCGGTACTGACTTCGTAGATAACTACTATGAATTTGAAGTTCCCCTGACCATCACCCCGCCAAACCCAAGCGGTGGATTCTACGATAATGACATCCTTGCCGACAGGCAAGCAGTTTGGCCTTCTACAAATGAGATGGTTGTTCAATTAGCTGACCTTGTAAGATTGAAACTTGCAAGGGACTCGGCTGGACTGTCTCCTGACCTTCCATTCAGTGTTTTAGATGCTAATGGAAACAGATACACAGTAAAGGGTAATCCCGATCTGGGCTATGCAAAGACGATCATGCTCGGAACGCGAAATCCGCTTCAAAGCAGTCCATTTAACCCTCGTCAGGATGATGATGGACAGCCAAAATGTGTTGAGGTCTGGTGGAATGAGCTCCGCGTAAATGGACTTCTTGAAGAATCATCAAGTGCTGCTACAGCGGCAATGAATGTTAAGCTTGCTGATTTCGGTAACATTGGAATGTCTACAAACATTTCCTCAATTGGATTCGGTCAGGTTGAGCAAAGAGTAGATGATCGCCAGAAAGAAAAGAGAGTTGGTTATGACTTCTCTGCTTCCTTCAACTTTGGAAAACTATTTGGTCAGAAGGCAGGTATCCAACTTCCATTCTATGGAGGGATTGCTCAAACTTTCATTACCCCTCAATTCGATCCATATCTTCTTGATGTTCCTACAGATCTGGAGCTTGAGTTTATTAGAAATAGATATGGAGGAGACTCTGCGAAGAATTATCGGCGTCAGATACAGGATATAACTACGCGGTCAGGGTACAATTTTACCGGTGTAAGATTCATGCCTGAGGCTACCAGGAAAAAGCGGACTTACATTTTTGATCCAGGGAACTTCACCTTTAACTACGCATATACAAAGCTGAAGAGGACTGACGCCTACACCCAAAGTGATAAGAAAGAGACATATACAGCATCTGTCCAGTTTGCGCATGCTCCTCAGGTCAAGTATATGTACCCGTTTAAGAAAATGATCAAGAGCCGGAGTAAGTACCTTGATATTTTCAGGGACATCAATTTCAATTTGATGCCTAGCTCATTGACATTCGGAATGGGAATGAACAGGCAGTTTGGGGAGCTCCAATTGAGAGATGTCTTTAACGATGGTCTGCAGACTCCTCCAACATATAATAAATTTTTCACTATGAATCGACAATGGGGGATAAGGTATAACCCATTTAAGTCGGTGAGTTTGGATTTCAATTCAAGTACGCAAGCGAGGGTTGATGAGCCGGAAGGAAGACTTGACACACCTGAGAAGAAACAGGAGATGTGGAGTAACTTCTGGGGATTCGGTCGCCCTACAAATTACCAGCACAGGTTTAATGCAAGCTGGAACCTGCCACTTAACAAGATCCCGTTCCTGGTTTGGGTTAATGCAAGAGCGAGTTATGCTTCAACCTATAGTTTTATCGCCGGACCGCGACAAAAAGATCCTATTACTAATGAGTTCGTGGTGAACACCTTTGGTAACACATTAGCCAACTCTCAGAATGTGCAGTTGAATGGTGACTTCAATCTGAATCAACTGTATAATAAGTCTCCATTCCTGAAACCATACAACAGTAACAAATCCACTCTTGGGGACAAGGAAAAAACTCAGGCACAAAAGAATAACGTGCTCAAAGCGAGAGAGAAGATCGAGGAGAAGATCGTGGATCTCAAGGTGAAGAAGAAAGAGATCAAGGTTGATATACAGGAAGTCAAAGCAGATACAAGTCTTAGTAAGGAAGAGTCAAAAACTGAGATTAGAACTCTGAAGAAGAAGAGACGTGAGCTTAAGAAGCAGATCAAGAAGCAAAAGAAAAGCAAGAGGAAGAAGGCAATGCCGGCCTTACCTGCTAAGTCAATTGCAATTCAGCCATTGATAATGGTGAAAAAGGTGACCATCAATTACAGTGAGAATAAGGGAACGACTGTAAATGGGTACATGCATGATCCTGGAATATTAGGACATACCAAAAATCCGGCTTCACCAGGTTGGGATTTCTTATTTGGTGCTCAGCCAGGTCATAATTTCCTTGGAGGTCGGGATGCAAACGACAGGGATGCATGGTTACAGAATGGAGCAGCCAATGGGTGGTTTACCTCTGATACTTTATTCAACCAGAACTTCATTCAAACCTCAAGTAAGACACTTGATTTTAGAGGGACACTTGAACCTTGGAGAGATATTCGAATTGATCTTTCATTGAACAAGACCTTTACTCAGAACTCCCAGCAGCTTTTCAAGCAAGTAAACGAAGGTGGTCCTTATGAGCATCTGTCTCCTACTGAATTTGGTTCCTATACAATCTCGACAATTAACTGGAAGACCTTCTTTGATAAGCCAGATGCTAACGGTTTAACAGAAACCTACACTCAGTTCCTGGACAACAGATCAGTAGTATCTCAACGACTTGGAGCCATCAACCCTAACTCAAATGGGGACTTTAATAATCCAAATGATACTGCTGGACCGATAGCAGACTATGCTGAAGGTTATGGTCCAACCTCTCAGGATGTATTGATACCGGCCTTCCTTGCAGCTTATCGAGGAAAGGATGCAAATACTGCAGGTTTAACACCTACCGATTACAAACCATTGCCGAATTGGAGGATTACTTATAATGGTTTGACCAAATTTGCCTGGGCTAAGAAGATCTTCAACAACTTCCAGATCTCGCATGGTTACAGCTCTACAATGACTGTAAACAGCTTTACAACAAACCTTCTCTACGAAGGAGATGGAACTGCTTTTGGATCGAGTAATCTGGATTCATTATCGGGTAACTTCCAGCAGTTATTTAGAACTCCAAACATTATCATTAATGAGCAGCTCAGCCCGCTGATCGGGGTTGATATGACCTTTAAGAATAATGTTACAGCCAAGTTTGATTACAAGAAGTCAAGGACTCTAACCATGAACTTCTCCGATAATCAGCTAATTGAGAATAATACTACCAGTGTTACTGTTGGAGTAGGCTGGAAGGTTAAGGGATTGGTTCTTCCAATCAAGAGGAAAGATGGAACACGAGTCAAGCTGGATAATGATCTTACAATGCGATTCGATCTTACTATTCGGGATAATGTGACAGTGAACCACCGTCTTCAACAGGGAATTACCGAAGCGACCGCTGGACAAAGAGCTATTTCTGTCAATCCATTTATAGAGTACACGATCTCTAAAGCACTGAATATCAGGTTCTTCTTTAACAGGACAAAAACGATTCCTAAAACTTCAGCCCAATTCCCAATTACAACTACTCAGGCTGGTGTAACGATTCGATTCTCGCTAGTTCCTTAATCTTCTTTCTTTTTGGGATACCAATTAGTTTTGGCTGCTAAAGCTTTACAGAAATGTGCTGATTTATTTACTAAATCCGCTTATTTTAGACCGCCTTTTAGGATTAACTAATTGAATATGAATTTTCCAGAAGAACTATACTATACCAAGGATCACGAATGGATTCGCGTAGAAGGTAATATTGCTACGGTTGGTATCACTGATTTTGCTCAGAAAGAGCTTGGCGACATCGTTTATGTTGAGATCGAAACAGTAGGTGAAGACATCGATGCAGAAGATGTTTTTGGTACTGTTGAAGCAGTGAAAACTGTATCCGATCTGTTCATGCCGATTTCAGGAAATATTACTGAAAGGAATGATGGTCTGGAAGACGCTCCTGAAACAGTTAATTCTGACCCGTACGGGGAAGGTTGGATGATTAAAATTGAGATGAGCGATGCTTCTCAGCTGGAAGGCTTGATGAAGGCAGCTGCTTATCAGGAAATAGTCGGGTAATTGAGGGTTTTAAGGTGGATACCAGCCATAGTTTGGCTGTTGCTAATCACCTTAGTTTCACTCAGGCCTGGTGATAAATTGCCACAGATTGATCTGTGGCAGATCGATAAGATTGCACATCTTGGGTTCTACCTGATTTTTGTAGTTTTATTGAGGTTCGGATCAAAGGATGATGGGGGATTCTTCACATCTTTCTCCTTCCTGCTTTTAAGCGCAATTCATGGAGTTGCAATTGAACTTTTGCAGGAAAATTTTGTGGAATTAAGGAGATTCGACATCTATGATATAGTTGCCGATGTTGCAGGAGCAATATTGGGATTAATCATTCCACGGAAGTGGTTAAATAAAAAATGACATGTTAGGCATCGTTTTAACTATTATCGGAATTGTAGCGGCTTCAGTCCTTGCTGTATGGGGAACGATCAAGTTTCTGTACCCAACAGATAAGGTCATGAAGAAGTACGAGGGTTCTGAGGAAAGCAAATCTGTTTTAACTAAGAAGTATCCTGAAGCAGATGTAAGAAACTATTCTACCAGCAATCTAATGGTTGGGGGAATTGTATCGATTCTTTGTATCACCCTGATCATTGGTTGGAAAGCGGTTGAAGATCGCGAGCCACAATTTGATGAAGAAGCATACGAAGAGGAAACGGAGATCATTCCACCACCGTCTGAGCAGATCAAGACTCCTCCGCCTCCACCTCCACCTCCAACTGTTGAGGTAGTTGAAGATGAAGAGATCATCGAAGAAGAGCCAGATCTTTTCGAAGCAGATCTTGAGTTTGATGAGGAAATTGAGATTCCTGATTTCGCAGCTCCAGAGCCAGAAGAGGTAGAGGAAGAAGAGATCTTTACAATTGTAGAGGACATGCCTACCTGGGCAACATGTGCAAGTATTACAAATAAGACTGAGCGCGATGAGTGTCACCAAAAGGAGCTACTTACTTATCTGGGGTCTTGCTCTTATCCGGATATCGCCAAGGATAATGATATCGAAGGAAAGGTTTACGTCCAGTATGTGATCAATAAAGAAGGTAAAATTCAGGATGTTGCAGTAGTTAGATCTGCCGACGAGATTCTTGATGCAGCTGCGGTGAAGCATATTTCAAATATGCCATCAATGACTCCTGGAAAGCAAAGAGGAAAAGCAGTTTCGGTTCAGTTCATTGTTCCGATCAACTTCACTCTTAGCCGATAAGAAAAACTAATCTGAAAAGGCTGTTCCTCAGGAACGGCCTTTTTTTGTTTGTGGAATAGTAATTGAACCGTCTATTATATTTAGAGATTAACACGACCTTAGGTAAGGGAATAGAAAGAGGGAATGAATGAAGGTTAGCATCCTGAGAATTTTATTGGTTTTATCACTGAGTATATTCAGCATTTCTTCAAATGCACAGGAGGGGAATAAGGACTTTGCCTTAGCGCAACAGTACTTCAATTTAGGGGAGTATGAAAAGGCGGAAGAACTCTATTCAAAGCTTTGGAATCAGGATCCTAAAAACCAGAATTACTACAGAAGCCTCTTTAGAACTCTTGTCAAGCTTGATGATTATAAAGAGCTGGAGAAGGTAGTAAAGAAGCAAGTCAAGAAGAACCCTGGCCAACTCAACTATCTGGTTGATCTTGGATATGTCTATCAGCAATCGAATCAGGCTGAGAAAGGAGAAGAAACTTTTAATGAGGCAATTGAGAAGCTCCCACCGGATGATTTCCAAATTCGTGTACTGGCAAACACATTCTCTGCCTACCGAGAGATCGAGTACATGATCAAGACTTACCAGAACGGAAATGAGCTTCTTGAAAATCCACAGTATTACAATTTTGATCTCGGCTATGCATACATGCAGAATGGAGATATGGAGCAGGCAGTAGATTACCTTATTTCCTATGTCGAATATCAGCCCAAAGGGCTACAAAGGGTGCAAACTCTTTTTCAAAACTCAAATGCAAAAGAGACTCTGTATAAGAATCTTGAAGCGAAGCTTTATGCTAAGATCCAACAGAAGCCGAATGAAGATCTCTATCCAGAGTTTCTAACCTGGCTTTTCCTACAAAGAGATGATTTCGAATCTGCGCTGATTCAGGTTAAAGCTCTTGACAAAAGAAATAAGGAAGAGGGATATCGCGTGTTGGACATCGCTCGTATGGCCAAAGAAATTGGGCAGTATGAAGTGGCGATAGATGCCTACACCTATTTGCTTGGTAAGGGAGATAGAACAGTAATCTTCATCACTGCAAAGCAGGAATTACTGCAAACAAGAAAGCAAAGGATTGAAGAGTCATTTGATTACACTCAGGAGGATCTTATTGCACTCCGAAACGACTACACGGATTTCATAGACTTCTACGGAAAGAATGAATCAACTGCCGGAGCAATCAGAGAACTTGCTCAACTCCAGGCTTTCTATTTGTACAACCTCGATACAGCCCTGATCTATCTTGAAGAGCTTATTGAGATGCCCACTTTGCAGCAAAGCTTTAAAAACGAAGTGAAGATCGACCTTGGAGATCTTTATGTAGCTATGGGTGAAATTTGGGAAGCAACCTTGCTTTATGCTCAGGCTGATAAATCTGAAAAAGATAGTCCGCTCGGAGAGATGGCGCGATTCAAGAATGCCAAGCTTTCTTACTACAAAGGAGAATTCGAATGGGCTCAGGCACAACTTAATATTCTCAAGGCGAGTACTACCGAGTTAATTGCAAATGATGCTCTGGAGTTGTCCATTTTTATTCTCGAAAATACCGGACTTGACACCTCATTTGGCGCAATGAAGATCTATTCCCGGGCCGATCTTCTGGTTTACCAGAACCGACTCGATTCTGCCATTTTTGTTTTGGATTCAATTGGTTATTTGTATCCCGGACATGAGCTTACTGATAATGTCCTAATGACCAAGGCAGAAATAGCTCTTAAGCGAAAGGACTTTGAATTGGCTTCCTCTTTTTATCAGGAGATCATAGATTACTACCCAGATGGATTATTGGGGGACAATGCTCTTTTCAATCTGGCCGAGCTTAAGCAATTCTACCTCAACGATGAAGAGGGCGCTCAGGAACTTTACAAGCAATTGATCTTTAACTATCAGGGATCGATACTTTTAGTCGAAGCGAGAAAGAGATTTAGAGAGCTACGAGGGGATGAGATAGGCGAAGAACTCAACTAAGCATGATCATATACAACGTTACTGTCAAGATTGATTTGGATGTCCACGATGAGTGGCTCTATTGGATGAAGAATGTCCATATTCCCGAGGTCATGCTAACGGGCAAGTTTGCAGAAAACAGAATGATGCGAGTGATGGAAGATGACTCAAGCGAGGGTATCACCTACGCCATCCAGTACTCTTGTGAAACAATGGCTGACTATCTCGAGTATCAGGAGAAATTTGCCCCGGATCTGCAGAAGGAGCACACTGAGCGATACAAGGATAAGTATGTGGCGTTTAGGACTCTGTTGAAGGAAGTTTGAGCAGATCTGCAGATCTGCAGATCTGCAGATTTGCAAATCCTGCCCCCCTTACTCCGAGAAATACACGCGCTTTACTCTTCCCGAGATCGAGGTGAGCACCTCATAAGGTATCGTACCTATTTGCCCTGCTAATTCTTCAAAGGGCTGTTCTGGTCCAAAAACTTCCACCATGTCACCCTCTTCAACGGTTCCAATATCAGTGACATCGATCATGCACATATCCATGCATACATTTCCTATTACAGGGGCTTTTTGCCCATTGACCACCATCTTCCCAATGCCCTGACTCAATCTTCGATCCAGACCATCGGCGTAGCCAATTCTTACTGTTGCGATCTGTAGATCACGATCAGCTTTTCCCATGCGCCCGTAGCCAATGGTGTCTCCTTTCTTAACATGCTTAACTTGCGAGACAGTGGTTCTTAACCTGCTAACCTGTTCAAGATCCTCGCTCACAATTCCGGTAGGATCATAGCCGTAAAGCCCAATCCCAAGTCTTACCATATCAAACTGGTCCTCAGAAAACCGGATAACACCGCTACTATTGAGAATATGTCTGAGGACAGGATATCCCAGGCCATCAATGATCAGATCACTCAGACTTCTGAATTGCTGGATCTGATGTCTTGTAAAATCATCGTGCTCCGGATCATCGGCAGAGCTTAAATGAGAGAGAATAGATTTGACGAATACATTATCAGCATTCTCAAGTCGGCTCATTATATGGGGAAGATCTTCCTCTACAAAGCCCAAACGATGCATTCCCGTATCGATCTTGAGGTGAATCGGAAATGAACTCTGTAAAGCTTCGCCACCCATTAATCTGAGTGCTTTTAGGAATCGATCGAGCATAGTCAGGCTGAAGATCTCGGGCTCCAATTTATGCTGGATCATTGCCTCGAAGGTGTGCTGTTCAGGGCTCAAAACGAGGATGGGAACTTTGATTCCAGCCCTTCTCAATTCAACTCCCTCATCAGCATAGGCTACCGCCAGATAATCAACCCGGTTGAACTCAAGTACCCTCGCGATCTCTGCAGCACCGCTACCGTAGGAGAAGGCTTTTACCATAGCCATGACCTTCACGCCCTTATCCAGGCGATTTCGGTAGAGGTTTAGATTATGAGTTAAGGCATTGAGATTTACTTCAAGAACCGTTTCGTGCACCTTTTTCTCAAGCAGTCTCGAAATCCTTTCGAATCTGAATTTCCTTGCTCCTTTTATTAAGATGATCTCCTTTTGAAAGCTGTCCAGATCTACTCCCTGCAAAAAGGATTCTGTATCTGGGAAGAACTCAGGTTCGATCTCAAGCACATGCTCGATCTGAATTTTCTGCTTACTGATCCTCTCCCCAATACAGATCATTCGATCGATCTTATGAGCCTTGACCATATTGGCAACCTCAAGGTATAGGTCGATATCATTCTTCCCGCTCTCAAGAATATCGGAGAGGATCAAAGTCTTCTTTTCATCCTTTTGCTGCTCCATGAAGTCCAGAGCGATCCTTAGAGAGTTGATGTCGGAGTTATAACTGTCATTGATCAGCTGGCAATCATTGATAGCTTCTCGAAGTTCAAGTCGCATAGCGACCCGATTGAGTTTATGTAAGCGCTTCTGAATTTCATCTGGAGCAAAATTCCAGGCGCGAAGCAGGGCAATGCAATGCATGGCATTTTCAATTGATGCCATATCTGAGAAGCCGAGATTCAGATTGTAATCCTGTCCGTCTTCTGAAATTTTCAGATCGCAACTTTCCCCCTCTCGCTTGGTGATCTCTACCTGCAGTTTTGCACCTCTGTTTGAATTCAGACTCCAGTCAAAAACATTGATCTGGCTTTCTTTTTCTTCATCGATCTGCACAAAATCCGCTACTGCCTGATTGATTTCAGCGTAGTCACTGCAATAGATCAAAAGTTCAATTTCTGTGAAGAGGGTAAATTTCTCTTTGGCTTTGTGTTGCCTGTTCAGGAAGCCTTCAGAATGGGCTTCGCCGATGTTAGTGAAGATCCCAACCGTAGGTTTGATCACCTTTTGCAATCGAGCCATTTCACCGGGTTCTGAGATCCCAGCTTCGAAAAGCGCCAGGTTGTGCTTCCCGTTCATCATCCAAACCGAAAGAGGAACCCCAATTTGCGAGTTATAACTCTTTGGAGATCGAACGATCTTATAATCGGCCTGAAGCATTGTATTCAGCCACTCCTTCACAATGGTTTTACCATTCGATCCGGTTATCCCGATCACAGGAATATCAAAGCTTGTTCTCTTGTTGGAAGCAATGGCCTGCAAAGCATCTACACTACTCTCAACTTGAATAACATTGGCATCCTTTAGGCCTTCGGCCTGATGGAGGTCCTCCACAACAAAATTCCTTAAGCCTTTATCATAGAGTTCCTGGAGGTAGTCATGGCCATTCAGGTTTGCCCCTTTAATAGCAAAGAATAAACTCTCATTAGGAAATAGCAGTCTACGGCTATCTGTAAGTAGGTACCTGACACTGGCCTCCCCATTAGGCAGATTCATTTGCCCGGAATCAAGAATTTCTGCAATATCTGATATGCTGATAGCCTTTGCCATATTTACCAAAAGATCCACTTTTTTCTCTCAAATCCTATCCAGAGCTTCCCATCTTCTACCTTGACCGGATATGTTCCCAGACCGCCGCAATTACCCGAGATCTCATTTCCGGTATTCAGGTCGAATTCAAAACGGTGTAAAGGGCAAACTAGGCTGTCTCTTTGACTAGAGCACCATCCGGCCGAAAGGCCTGCCCCTGCATGCGGGCAGATACCATCTAAGGCGAAGAACTCTCCATCTACTTTGCAGATGACCAGTCTCTTTTCTCTCATTTTTAAACCTCGAACTGAGCGATTTGGAAATCTTTCCTCATTCAAAAGAGATTCATCTTCAATAGGCTGCCAATCGTAACTACTTGCCATGCAATGCGAAGGTATGAATTGAGCCGCCAACTATTTCTGATATGCAATGTTTGATACATATGCCAAGCTTCTTCGACTCCATTAAAAAGATCTTTGACTCCAGGCCAAAACCAGGCGTTCCAAATGCTGTGCGCGAGGAGCTTCGAAGAACAGAAGAGGAGATCGAAGCGAGATTGATCTGGGAAAATTCAACTCGATTCTCAAGATTAAAGCAAAAATTAGAGCAGGATTACCTTATGCAGGATCTTGTAGAAGATGATGATCTGCACTTGATGATCGTAGACTCCGAGCAGTCTTCAGGATTTATCTATTACCACGATGGCCAGCTTGCAAGTGATAAAGAGGTGCTCCATTTAATGGATCATTTCAAGCATCAGGTTAAGGGAATGGGGTATATCCAGAATCTTGCCGACAGGCGGCTTCGTCAATCTGGAGAGGTAGTTGAAGAGATTCAGCGATACTATCTAAAACCAAAGTTCCAATTCGATGAAGAGGCGCAGAAAGTGCTGCATGGCTTTGGGAATATCACCATTGAAGTGATTGTGCGAAATAATGAAACCAAGTATCTCAAAGTTTTGGTGAATCGCTACAAGGATCGCAATTTTCATGAAGCAGCTCCATTCGGAGACTTTCTCAAAAAAATTCTCAGTACAAGCTGATTTTTGCCTCCAATGATCAATTGGGCTCCAAGATTTGTTAAACTTGAAACAAATCTGCACGAATGAAATCCAAGAGACCCAGCGAATCAGCAACCGTAATGACAGAGATCGTTCTCCCGAACGATACAAATGCACTTCACAATCTTAGAGGAGGAAAGATCCTTCATTGGATGGACATCGCATCTGCTATTTCAGCTGGTCGCCATGCAAATCGTGTCGTAGTTACTGTTTCAGTTGATCAGGTTGCCTTTTTGAATCCAATAAAGGTTGGAGATGTTGTAACGATCAGTGCAAAGGTCACCAGAGTCTTTAGCACCTCGATCGAAGTCTATATCGAGGTGAATGCAGAGAACCTTCCCACTCAAACAAAGTATAAGTGTAATGACGCTTATTACACTTTCGTGGCTCTTGATTCGAATGGTAGACCTACCAAAGTAGCTCCACTTGAGCCGGAGACAGAGGAGGAGAAGAAGCAGTATGAAAGTGCAATGAGAAGAAGAGAGCTTCGATTAGTGCTTGCTCATAAGATCAAACCTTCTGAAGCTCCTGAGTTAAAAGAGATTTTCTCCGACGAGGATTAAGGTTTCCCGGATTGGGTTTTCTATTAATATGGTATCTTATTATAATTGATTGATATCAGCTAATTCTTTGACTGCTGTCATGTAGAATGGTTTTCGCTGAAATTTACTTTGAGGAAAGATACGAGCGACATGAACCCCTTTAATCGTCTATTAGTAGCCCTTGACTTAAGAGAGAATGATGACATGCTTATCAAGCATGCCTCATTGATCGCTAAGCAATTTGGTACGGAGCGAATCTATTTTCTGCATGCTGTAGATAACCTGGAAGAGGAAGAGCAGGTGATGGCTAAATATGGCCTAACCAGCAAAGCTGAGCCTCTTGACGAGCAGGTAATGGAGAAGCTGAATTCGGAGATTTCGCATCAGTTCCCTGAAAATTGTGAGCTAGAAGCCGGGATAGTAGAAGGGAAGCCTTTTGATGCTTTAATTCATTGGGCAAAGGTCAAGCAAGTTGACACCATGATTCTCGGAAGAAGAAAAATGGGTCAGCAGTCTGGCATTGTATCAAGGAAACTAGTAAGGAATTCTCCTTGCTCCGTCATGTTCCTCCCAACAAGTTCTTCTGCCAATTACAAAAAGGTATTGGTACCGATTGATTTTTCTCCATTCTCAAAAGAATTGATTGAGATAGCAGCAGGGGCAAGAATGCAGTCAAAGGAGATGACAATGGGCACTGTTTTCATTGATGATAAGAAGACCTTGAAGAAGTTTTCAAAATCTAATCAGTATGCCAGCGGAGATATTGAAGCTGCTGAAGCTGCCGATCTATTTTTTCGCCAGTTTCCAAAACCTAATCTGAGAGAAACATTTGCGGTTACAGATAATCCGCATAAGAATATTGCACAACGCATTGCTGAATATGCCTGGGAGAAAAATTACGACTTTGTACTTGCTGGATCTCTGGGCTATTCCAATGTTGGTGAGTTCATTATTGGATCGGTGGCTGAAAAGCTATCAGAGATCGATGATGACCTTCCGCTATTAATTATTAAACCTAAAACCCACTGAAATGAGTAAAAAGGATCACGTATATCTAAAGGATCTTCATTCTGAGCATCGCGAATGGACGAGTGCCATAAAATTAGGTAGAGATGAGATCGCAACCTTCAAACACAGATTAGAAGAAGTTGCTTCAAAGAATACCAGTCACGATTTTTCAGCCAGTCTGGAGCACTTGCAGAATCAATTCATTCGACACGGAGAAGTCTTTGACACCCTGGAGCATGATATCAAGCTTAAGGAGCAGTCATTGGCGAACTATGCTGAGGATCACCCGATCGCTATTGACCATGTTCACTTCACAGATCACTCGGGAATGCGCGACAGAGTTGAGACTCAAAACAAGATGTTCCGCGAATTAAAGGATGAGCTGAATACCTTTTTGTCAAAGTATATGTAGAGAGGGAATATTTTCTTCTTTCCTGTATCAAGCTACCCAATAGCTCTGCCTTTATCAGCAGTTCAGCTATATTTGGAGCAAACTAGAATTCTACCATGATCACTTTCAATAGATGGATGATTGGTCTTGATTTGACCAGCATGGACCACGATCTGCTTAAATACATTGGTCAACTGGCTGAAGTAGTGCGTCCTGAGCGTATTTACTTCATAAATATCCAGCAGAATCTGGATGTTGAGGATGACCTTAAGCCTTTTCTTTCCAACCCTGATGTACCTCTTGATGAGCACATCAAAGGACAAATGATGGAGCGCGTTGAGCGTCATTTCCCGAATTACAAGGATTTCGATTGTGAATTTGATGTAATTGAAGGGTCTCCTACACATGAGTTATTGAAATGGGCTCACATTAAAGAAGTTGAGCTTGTTTTGATGGGTAGGAAGAAGAAGATGAATGGTTCGGGAGTGGTTCCGCAACAGATCGCCAGAAAGTGCAGCTGTTCAATTCTATTTGTTCCTGAAGGAGTTGAGTTTAAGCTCGACAAAATTCTTGGGCCGATAGATTTCTCAGACCACTCGGGAGCAGCAATTAATGCCGCCTTTCATATGAAAGAGGGAATTGAAGTTGATACCTGTTATATCGCTACTCTTCCATCCGGTTATTATGCTGCAGGAAAGTCAGAGACTGAATTTGTTGGAATTCTTAAGAAGAACGCAGAGAAAGATTTCGGAAAATTCAAAAAGAAGATCGATCCCAATCACGGAGATGTCGTATTCATTGTGGAGCACGATGAGAATCCGGTTGGAAGAATCTATACTCTGGCAAAAGAGATCAATGCCGATCTTATTGCGATTGGAGGGAGAGGAAGAACTCTTGCTTCGGCAATTTTTCTTGGCAGCATGACCGAGAAACTAATTGCTCTAGATGCAGACACTCCTCTACTCGTAGTAAAGCGTAAGGATAAGTCATTCGACTTCTGGGACGCAATTAAGAAAATTTAATTTATTCCGATGCAAACAATTCACATCGACGACAGTAAAAAGATCTCTGAGATCCAATCAGAATTTTCAGAGCACTTCCCAAATTTAAAGATCGAGTTCTATCACGCTTCTCATGAAGAAGGTGAAGGCTCAGCAGGGAAAGAGATCGATTCGTCAAAAACAATTGGTGAGGTAAGAACCAAGCATGTTGAGGGAGATATCTCTATCAACGGACACGCAAAAGTGAGCACACTTGAAGAGAACTTCGCAGATAACTTCGGGCTAAATGTTCAGGTGTTTAGAAAGTCTGGAAACGTTTGGCTGCAAACTACTCTGACGGACGAATGGACTCTTTCTGAGCAGGATCACAACCAAAATCAATAGGGGAGATGTGGAATGAAATTTATTCGACGGACGAAGCTATATCGATTTCTGCTTGAGAATGAATTTTCATTTTTATTATTCACACTCGCTCTTTTACTGATAATCCCCTCATTCTTTTTTGACGAGACCCGTCAGCACCTCGTTATCCATATTTTACTTTCAATCGTTTTGGTTGCTGGTGTAAATTCTGTTATTGACGATAGGAAACTTCGTCAATGGGGAGGGATCATTGCTGGGATTAGTTTTGGTTTACATTGGATTGATTATTTCATTCCTCCTAGTGACTTTCTGGCTATCGCCAGGATATCATTCTTTTTAATTTTCTTCAGTGTAATTACCTATCACACCATTCGACTGATCTACAATAGAAGGATAGTTACACTGGATACTCTTTATGGAGCTTTCAATGGATTTATTTTAATTGGATTGATCGGTGGTTTCTTAGCAATGTTGATTGAAACGATCTTTCCAAACAGCTATGAGATCCCAATTAATACGAATACCTATCTCGACTTTGAGTTGATCTATTTCGCCTTTGTTACTCAAACTACCCTGGGTTATGGAGATGTGGTTCCATTGACTACTCCCGCTCAAACTCTATCAATCATATTAAGTATCACCGGGCAGATATACATGACATTCCTGGTGGCGATGCTGGTAGGTAAGTACATCAGAACAAATCAATAAAAAAAGGGCCGATCATACGGCCCTTTCTTCTTTTAGGAATATTGTTCCACTAATTGCAGCAGGTCTGATTCCTGGTGTAAGCCAGATTGCCTGTAGAGCTGTTCTCCTTCCTTAAAGACCATAAGAGTTGGTACCCCTCTGATCTGGAATTTTTGAGCGAGCTCTGGATTGCGGTCAACATCGATCTTCACAATGCTGGCCTTATCTCCAACCTGCTTTTTTACACTGTCTAGAATCGGTGCCATTGCTTTGCAAGGGCCACACCATTCTGCATGGAAATCAATAATCACTGGTTTGTCTGAAGACACTAAGTCTTTGAAACTTGTATTTGCCATAACGCAATCCTTTTTAAAATGAGCCTAATGCACTTTTACCTTTTTTGCATTAGAAAAAATCAATTCACCATTCTCCGCAGAGATCTTAATTCCGTTTTCAGGATTGACCTCACCCGTGAGGATCTTCTTGGCAAGCTTGTTTACTACCTGCTTTTGGATCACTCGTTTAAGTGGTCTCGCCCCAAACTCAGGCTCAAATCCTAACTCGATCAACCAGTTCATTGCACTGCCATCGAGTTCAAGCTTGAGATCCTGATCTGCCATGATCATTTCAAGCTGCTTCAATTGAAGCTCAACGATCTCTTTCATATCCTCTTTCGTCAATGGACGGAACATGATCACATCATCGATCCTATTTAGGAACTCCGGACGAACATTTTGCTTCAGCAGGTCGAGAACTTCCTTCTCAACATTAAATACTGCCTGCTCAAGTGCTTCACCTTCTACTCCCTGGAGCTTGTCCATGATCACATGGGATCCCATGTTGGAAGTCATAATGATGATGGTGTTCTTAAAGTTCACCGTGCGACCCTTGTTGTCGGTTAGGCGGCCATCGTCCAATACCTGCAACAAGACGTTAAAGGTGTCGGGATGCGCTTTTTCGATCTCATCAAGTAGAACAACCGAGTATGGCTTTCTTCTCACAGCTTCTGTGAGCTGGCCACCTTCATCGTATCCAACATAACCCGGAGGCGCTCCAACCAATCTCGAAACAGAGTGCTTTTCCTGGTACTCCGACATATCGATTCGAATGATTGATTCCTCATCGTTAAAGAGAATTCTCGCAAGTGCCTTAGCAAGCTCTGTCTTTCCTACTCCGGTAGAACCAAGGAATAAGAATGATCCAATTGGCTTCTTCGGATCCTGCAATCCGGTTCTGCTTCGGCGAATGGCATCAGAAACTGCTACGATAGCATCTTCCTGTCCTATCACCATTTTATGAAGCATGTCTTCCATATTGATCAGCTTCTCCTTTTCGCTTTCGAGCATTCGATTCACTGGTACTCCTGTCCACTTTGAGATAACCTCGGCGATATCTTCAGAAGTAACAACCTCACGAAGCATTTTGCCATTGCTCTGCATTTCTTCAAGCTTCTTTTCGTTCTCTTCGATCTTCTCCTCCTCTGCCTGCATC
>CAXDOZ010000005.1:0-48251 GCA_963991145.1 uncultured Chitinophagales bacterium
TCCGCCATTTCTGCCTGTCTCGTGGGCTCGGAGATGTGTATAAGAGACAGATAATCCACTACCAATTTCAATCAGGGTCTCAAACTAGGATTTAGAAATATTGTTTCTTTGTCATACATTTTTCGAAAATGAAGGTAATAGAGCACCTAAACAAGGCAGATAAGACGCTTTTCTCACTGGAGATCCTTCCACCGTTGAAGGGGAAGACGATTCACGACCTCTTTAAGGTTTTGGATCCACTCATGGAGTTCAATCCTCCATTTGTAGATGTCACCTACCACAGAGAAGAGGTTAAGTATCGCAAGAATGATGACGGAACCGTTTCTGAAATTCCATTGAGAAAGAGACCGGGAACCGTTGGGATCTGTGCCGCTTTGATGGCAAAGTATGGGGTGGATGCAGTTCCGCACCTGGTATGTGGAGGATTCACAAAGGAGGAAACAGAAGATGCGCTTTTCACTCTTCATTATCTGGGCTTTGACAATCTATTATTGCTCAAGGGAGATGATGATGGAAAGACCAAACATTTAAAGGATGGTCACTTCAATATTTTTGCTTCAGACCTGGTAGATCAGGTTCAGAATATGAATGAAGGTCGATTCCTACACGAAGAGACTTTAGCCGATCTTAAGACAGATTTCTGTATCGGCGTTGCCGGATATCCTGAAAAGCATTTCCAGGCGCCAAACCTCGATACAGATCTTAAGTATCTCAAGAAGAAAGTTGAATTGGGAGCTGATTACATCGTGACTCAGATGTTCTTTGATAATCAGAAGTACTTCCAGTTTGTAGATAAATGTCGCAGTGCGGGAATTGATGTCCCGATCATTCCGGGAATCAAACCCCTTTCCACTGCAAACCATTTGAAGACCTTACCGTCGATGTTCTATATCGACATTCCGAATGATCTAGTTTCAGAAGTTGAAAAAGCCAAAGACAAAGCTGCTATTAAGCAGGTAGGTGTTGAATGGGCTATTCAACAGAGTAAGGAGCTGATCGAAGCTGGTGTGCCGTGTTTGCATTTCTACACCATGAGTAGAAGTGAGGCGACCGTGCAGATTGCGCGGGAGGTTTTTTAGAATGCTGGATTGCTAGAATGCTGGATTGCCAGAGGATGTGCTGATCCGCCTTCGCTAAATCTACCTCGGACACAGTGTGCTAACTTCCGTATGCGACGAGAGAAGCAGGGAAGGATGGGGTGATATGATGTTGGGATGATAAGGAAAGGTGCAGTGATCCAAACACATTGACCACATTAGCCCCATTAATCACATTAGGAAGCTTGCGTAGCAAGCGACCCCTAGGCAAGATACTTCGCTACGATAGGCATTCTGCGGCCGATTCCGAAGGCTTTTGGGGAGACGCGGAGCATGGGAGCAGTTTGGTATCGCTTCCATTCGCTCATGTTTACCAGTTTGAGAATTCTGGCAATTAGTTGAGGATCATGACCACGGTCCTGGATCTCTCGAGGGCTGAGTCGATGTTCGATGTATAAATTTAGGATCTCATCAAGGATCTCATAGTCCGGCAATGAATCTGAGTCTTTCTGATCAGGTCTTAGCTCAGCGCTAGGTGCTTTTTCAATGATATTGACAGGCAGGACCTCTCGGTCTTTATTCATATATCTGGCAAGATCGTAGACCTCTGTTTTGTAGACATCCCCAATTACCGATAGTCCACCACACATATCTCCGTAAAGGGTTCCATATCCAACTGCAGCTTCGCTCTTATTGGAAGTATTTAGAAGGATGTATCCAAACTTGTTGGAGAATGCCATCAGGATCACGGCTCTCAATCGGGCCTGAATATTCTCTTCTGCAATATTGAATGGCAGATCCTTGAAATAAGGTGCCATGGTATCTGTCATTGCCTGGTTGGAGGCAGAGATGGGAACGATATCGTATTCACTACCAAGTTTTTTGCAGAGCTCAATAGAGTCTTCAATCGAGTGGTCTGAGCTGAACTGTGAGGGAAGCAGGATGGACCTAACATTCTCTGCTCCCAGAGCTTTCACCGCAATGACCAGCGTGACTGCTGAATCAATTCCTCCACTAAGTCCAAGAATCGCTTTTTTGAATCCTAGCTTATTGAAGTAATTCCTCACACCTTCCACGAGAGCATCGTGAATCAATGCGGTCTTTTCTTTTTCGTTTTCGCCTGAGTGTTTGCCGGGATCGAGATCCTCCAAATCAAAACATTTTACTTCTTCTTTGAAGTAAGCCATCTCTTCAACGATCTCTCCTTTGGCATTCATCACCACTGAACCGCCATCAAAGATCAGCTCGGTTTGTGCTCCGCTATGATTGACGTAGAACATCGGGATCTTGCACCGATCAACATTGGCCTTGATAATTTCAATTCGGGTCTTGGCCTGATTGTAGTGGAAAGGACTTGCAGAGAGATTTATAATCGCATCCGGTCCGAGCGGCATCAGCTCATCCATTGGATTCACTTTATAAAGCGGGTTCTCATTTCCCACATTCCAAATATCCTCGCAAATAGTAACAGCAAATTTCTTCCCTTTGAATTCGAGCAATTTAAAATTGCGCTCAGGCTCGAAGTATCGATACTCATCGAAGACATCATAAGTTGGCAGCAGGCTTTTATGAAAGCTGCTCCTGATCTCTGCTTCGTGAATAAAGACAGCACTATTTAGCAGGTCTTTACCCTCAACCTGAGGATTCTTAGTTGGACATCCTACCAGGATCCCGATCTCTTTGCTGAGTGGCTTGAGTTTTTCAAGTACCTGCTCACACTTTAGAATGAAATCATTGAAGTCGAGGAAATCTCTGGGAGGGTAACCACAAACGGCAAGCTCAGGGAAAACGACCAAATCGGCCCGAAGGGCTTTAGCTTCTTCAATAGCATTTTCCATGCGCTTGAAGTTGCGGTCGAAGTCACCGATCAGAAAGTTAAGTTGGGCAAGTGCAATTCGCATATTAGAACATAACGCCTGTCATGAAAACAAGCGAGTTCAAGAAAGTTTTCCCCGGATATCTATAATTATCCTTGATCTGGTCAATAAAGCCATTTCGATAGATGATTCCGAAAACGAGGTAAGTACGTCCGCTCACATTGAACTCAACGCCTCCACCAACCTGCAGAGCAAGATTGTAGAACCCGGTGCCGTATGGTTGATCTCTAGTTTCATCAACCTCTCCTGTTGTATTGTCTTTCAAGATTACCTGATCTTTAAATCGAAATGAGTTCACAACTCCAAATTGTCCCCAATAGCGCATCTGACCGATATCATTGGTCATTAGCTTGAAGGTTAGAGGAATCTCGATGTAATCCAATTTGTAGGTGTATGAAGAATCGACTCCTCCCTGAGTGTATCTAAGAGTTCCACCGTAAAGTTGGCCAATCGTGAGGCCTGTATGAATGATGTAATTATCTGTGATATTGATATCGAGGAGAAGACCGTAGTTAAATCCGAACCTGCTCTTCTGCTTATCAATGTTTGCTCCGGTGGGCTTCAACCAGGTGAGAGTTGGGTTAAAGAATAGGCCCAGTCTCACTTTCTGATAAGAGGAAGAACTGTATGTTGAAGTGCTGGTAGATGATTGCGCATTGGACTCCCATCCGCCGAAGGCGCCTAAAAAAAGGACAATCAGCAGTGTGAGTGCATAGTTCTTCATGCGTTGTAAGGGAAGAATTGTTTGTTTTGTCATCTCGTCGTTTATGAAAAGAATCACCATTAGCACAGTCATTATACTGTTCCTGGCCGCAGGGATGCTTTTGAATGCCTGTAAAAATAGGAAAACTGAGTCGCCCTCTTGCGAGTCTCTGAGCCTGAGCTTTCAACGCTTTGATCAGGATGTACAATTAATTGACCCGAATGATCCTATTCCACAGATTGCAGCAATGAAAAAACAGTATGGTGATTTCTATGCGATCTATTCAGGAGATCCTTATCCAGCAGATAGCAATAATGAGCTAACTCAGTCTTCAGCTGAGTCGATGTTGACTTATATGGGCTTTGAGCCAACAAAGGAATTATTCGCCAGATCAAATGGGCTCTTCAAAGACTTCAGTGCCTATGAGCAGGAGATAGAGTCGATCCTTTGTCAGACCCTAAGTCAGTTCCCTGAGCTTCCACAATCTTATGAGATCATCACCTATCTGGAAGAGCCACATATTCTTCCGGATCCTCAAAAGCTGCACGGCATCAATCAGATGAATGATAGCTTGTTGACTATTGGATTGCAGCGCTATTTGGGAGATGATTACGAATTCTATACCTATCCGGGAGTGCAGGTATTCAAGTATCAGTTGCACCGGATGAACCCTGAGTACATATCGATCACTTTTGCTGAGTTCTTCTATGAGAAGCACTTTAGAAATTACTCCAAGGACGAAAACACTTTGCTTTTCAATATGATCGAGGAAGGCAAGAAGTACTATTATATGGAGCGCGTTCTGGGTGATGTTAGTCCGAATATGATCATAGGATATACCGAGGAGGAATACGAGTTCGCCGAGTACTTTGAATTCTACATCTGGCAAACTTTTCTCGAGAACGAATTGCTCTATGTCACCTCGAACGAGGAGATCAAATACTATATAGGCGAGGCGCCACACTCAAAGCGCATGGATGAGAGACTGCCGGGTAATATTGGATCATTCATTGGTTGGCAGATCGTAAAGACTTACGCTGAGAAAGAGGGCGAGCCAAGTTTGGCAGAGCTGGTAGCATTAACTCCTCAGGATCTGTTTATTGCAGCGAGGTATGATCCAGAGATGCCCAACGAGATGACAAAGCGCAGTGCATGGATCATCAGGATTCTGGCAGGAATCACGATTCTTCTTGGAATCGGGTACTTCATTGTAAAGAGTAGAAGGAAAAAGCTTAGTTCAACTTAAGCGGAGCAACAAGCATGAATTCAGGGATATTCACCTTGAATTGAGAACCATCGAGCTTGTTTTCGAATGTATAGGTTCCACTCATTTTCCCAATTGCAGAATGCAGGTTACAGCCTGAAACATATTCGTGTTCCTCTTCCTGGAACAGAACTGGCTGGCGTCCTACAATTCCATCGCCATGAACCTCACGAGTCTCTCCATTTGAATCTTTAATGACCCAGTGGCGACGTAGAAGTTGAACGGGAAAATCGTTTCCATTGAAGATCACAACCTGGTATGCGAACATATACTCTTCGGCAAGAGGATTTGAGTATTGATCCTGGAAGTAGGTCTCAACACTCACCTTTACTCGATTTGTAATTTGTGTTACCATTTAGGTTGCTCTGGACGTATTAAAAATACTTTTACAGCAAGGCATTGAGCCTCATCGCTTTATTCTAAGATAATAGAAAATCTCGGAGTTGTCCACTCACCTAAAAGCGTGAAAAACTATGCAGGAAAAATTTGCCCTGAACTAGGCTGGCTTGTTCAGGAAGTCGAGAATGAGCTCTTTTGTTTCTTTAACAGCCGTGTCAAGATCATCGTTGAGAATAGCATGATCGAATTGACTTTCTTTAGCAAGCTCTTCCTGGGCGCGCTCTTTCCGCACCTTGAGGCTATCCTCACTCTCTGTTTTTCGGTTCTCTAATCGTGAGAATAGAACTTCTTTGGAAGGAGGTTTGATAAAAATTGAGATCGACTCATCAGGAAACTTCTTCTGCAGGTTCATCGCTCCCAGAACATCGATATCAAAGAGAACTGCCTTTCCATTATTCCAGATACGATCGATCTCCGAGCGCAGGGTGCCGTAGTATCTTCCCGGATAAACCTCTTCCCATTCAGCGAATGCACCCACTGCTATCTTGTCTCTGAACTCAGTCTCGCTCAGGAAGTAATAGTCCTTTTCATTCACCTCATTATTCCGCATTGGGCGGGTGGTGGCTGAGACAGAGAACTGTATCTGAGGGAGAGTCTTCAGAATCTCTTTTACGATGGTGGTTTTTCCCGCTCCGGATGGTGCAGTTATGATGATCAGTTTGCCCACTAAACGATATTTAGAACCTGCTCTTTGATTTTCTCCAGGTGCTCTTTCATAAGCACCACGATTCGTTGAATATTGGAATCATTAGCTTTTGATCCAAGGGTATTTATCTCCCTTCCCAGCTCTTGAGAAATGAAACCTAGTTTCTTTCCTTTTTGTACGCCTTCGGCGGATATGGACTCGCGGAAGTGGTCACAATGAGCTTGCAAACGCACAAGCTCCTCATTGATATCGAGCTTCTCCAGATAGAAGATGAGTTCTTGCTCAAAACGATTTTGATCAACGGCATCGGCCGGTAGGCTGGATTCAAGACTGGACTTGATCCTGTCTTTGATCTTTTCTACCCTATTTGATTCAACTCCCTTTACTTCATTCGCAGAACTCTCGATCTGATCGATCCTGCTGAGGAGATCCTTTCCAAGATTTTCTCCTTCAGTAGATCTAAACTTTTTGAACTGCTGGAAAGCTTCATCATAAAGCTTCTGGAGTGTTTCCCATTCTTCCTTAGAGATGGGCTCTTCAACTGGCTCTACAACATTAGGCAACTGGAGGAGGCTTTGAATGATATCTCCAGAAGCTGCACCAAGCTCATTTTGAAGCTTCTCAACCTCCTGATAATACTGCTTGAGCAAGTTGAGGTTTACGTGAAAATTTCCAGGGTTCCCAGTCTCTTCAATAGAGATTGACAGCTCTACTTTTCCCCTTTCCACGGTATCCTGAACAAGGGTTCTGATCTCAAGTTCTTTCTCTCTAAGAGAAGGAGGCATCTTGAGGTGCAAGTCAAGGAATTTTGAGTTTAAGGACCTCAATTCGACACTCAACTGCTTATTATTAAGCGTGGTTGAGGCTTTGCCATATCCTGTCATTGAGTAAAGCATGGCGCGAAATTAACTTTTCTGAGGAAGAGGCTTCTGTCTGGTGACCAAATAAACTCCAAGGAAAATGATCAATCCTCCAATGATCTTCCATTGATTGATAGAATCTACTCCTGCAAGGATCGCGATCACACCAGAAATAACCGGCTGTAAATAGATATAACCTCCAACTACGGTTGGGCTCACGTCTTTGAGAGCGAGGATGTTCAGCAGGTATGCAAAGAAGGTTGTAAAGATCACCACGTAAGCTAATGCCATCCAAACCTGATCGGTGAAGGTGTCCCATTGGATCTCTGAAAACTCCTGATAGCCAAAGATCAGAACAGGGAAAAAGCCAAAGATGAAAACATAGGTGATCACTGTGATTGGGTTGTACTTCTTCATTAATGGCTTTACCAGTACCAAATAGATTCCATAGCTAGTGGCATTGATCAGGACCAGGAAGTCTCCTAGAACGGTTTCACCACCAAAGCTGACCTTCTTTCCATAAGTGATCACTATGGCACATCCTACCGCTCCAAGTATTGCTCCGAGCCACTTGTTTTTGGTGATCGGTTCCTTGAGAGAAATGGCTGCAATGATCATAACCAGGATTGGGGTAGTGATCATCATCAGTGCTGCGTTGATCGGATAGGTGTAGCTGAGTCCTTTGAAGAACATGAGCTGATTGAGTGCTACTCCAAAAATGCCACAGAGGATCAATCTTGGTATATCTGCCTTATCGATCTTCTCTTTGATAAAGATTCGATGCACTGTAAAGAAAAGCACCATTGCACATGAGACACGAATCAGAATAAAGCCGAAAGGCTTTATGTAGCCACCTGTCATAACAACCTTGGCGATGGTATAATTTGCGCCATAGATAAGGTTGACAAGCAGGAGAAAGATATGTGCCCTTAGGTTTTTCACCGCGGCGAAATTAGTCTAATAGGCAGAAGGATAAAGAGAAATACCCGGCTTAGAAATCCTTGTTTAGAGAAAAGTGGAACATTGGTCCCTGGGAGATGCCGCTGTCCTTACCCCAGGCAACATCCATTCGAAAGTAATAGCCAAAAATGCTGGTTCTAATTCCTGTTCCGTAACCTGCGATAACCGGGTTTCTTGCGTACTTGATAAGAACAGTAACAGGTCCTTGAGTAATTTCTTCTGAGAAAGCAGGATTGTCCTCATCAAATGGGTTTGCTCCTTCCCAGGCGGTTCCAATGTCTGTAAATCCAACAATCTGGAAGTTCCTGATGAAGTCCGATCTTATCGGAGTCTTTATGAAATAGGAGAAAATGGGGACTCTCAACTCTGAGTTTATCAAGAAGTAGCTGTTTCCATTTCTTGCATTCTGCTTAAAGCCGCGCATATTGGTGGCAATAGTTTGGAAGGCATAGTTATTATCGGTGTTGATCGGAGTTGTATTATCAAAGGATGGACCTATCCAACCATCTACCCCACCGAGATAATACATCAGTTTCCTATTACCAACTGAAGTGGAATAGGAGACTCTGTTAGCCCAGATAATATTGCGATGGACCTTTTGATAGTGGCGGAAATCAAATCCCCATACCACCATGTAAGCATCATTAAACTGCGGCAGATTCAGGATCACATCCCCAAAGATCGTATCCTGCTCAGCCGGTATCTCCTTGTGGAATTCTGCAAAGAACTTAAACTTCATCCCTTCACTGATATATTCTGTGATTGGGAGAGTTTGATCATGTACAAATTCGGCACGAGCGAATAGCCAGTTCTCACTGTAAGTTGGCAGTAGAAGAGAAAATGCCTCTTGAGATTTGAAGACGTATTTATCGTTTCGGAAGGCTAAGGTTGTTCTTACTGAGTTTAAGACGTCAAGTGGATAAGTCAGAGCGATCTCAGCATAGTTGGTTCTAACATTTGCATCAATTGTCCCGGTCCCGTTTCCAGCAATGGCTGGGATTCGAATATCATAATATGGCACTCTGTCTGAAAATGTCTGACGTTCAGAGCTTCGATAGAATGTAAAGGACTTATCCAGTCGCTTCTTAAGATTGAAGTAGCTAATGAAGAACTCGGAGGAGTTAAAGTCTACTGGCACTCTAAATCCACCAATGATCTTATGATCTTCAAAAAGGTCTGTAACGCCCAGCTTGAACATCAGTCTTAACTCTGGGTTATTAAAAACCGGACTCTGCGGGTTGAACTTCTGATAACTGGTCATCAGAAGGTTATTATCTAATTGGGCTACGAGCTCATCGGTAGCAAATTTGACCTTGTATGGTCTAACTCGGCCGTATTCAAAAGGCTCTTCGTCATCCATGATAACAACCCCGGAAGTATCTATTGGGAATGTATTGTATCCAAAGTCAAAGTCGGTTTGGAGAAAAGCCGGAGGTCCTTCTGGTTCAGTTGAATCTACCTGATAGCTTTCATCCAATCTAACATTTGAAGAATCACTTAAGGTTGGCTTCTCTTCATTTGCTTCCTCAAGCAACATTTGATTTTTGATATGTCGTCGGTATTTTGAATTTTCAGGATCTGCCGAGCTTGATTCAGTGAGATTCGTATCTACCGGAATGAGGTAGTAATCAAATCCGAATTCATTTCCGAAGACTTCAAGCACCTGATCATTCTTGGCTGCCTGTTCCTGCTCAAGAATGCTGACCGGGTAATCTGAAGCTGCAAAGTGGAAAGCTGTATCTCTGTATACAGCAATATTGTATCTGCGCTTGACCTGGTGATTACTCATATCGATAAATGAATCAATGATCTCACCTGATTCGAGCTCAAGGCTGTATACCCTAAAGGTTGTTGTGTTCTCATAAACTACCTGCGTATTGAAGTGGGAGAAGACATTATCAAAGTATCCAAGCCTGCGATTGTTGATCCCATTCTCATCACTTAAGAAAGAGAAATTACCATCTGAGTAATTATCCGGTTGTTTCTCATTGGCATAAGAGGTGTTAGTCACACGGAGTAAACCATCTCCGCCCGAAAGGGCGTAGCTAAAGAAGTATAAGTCGTACTGAATTCCGGGAAGTATGGTATCTATTGGTTCCTTACCCAGTCTGCTATGTGTTCTGTTACTGGAAAACAGGATCCCGCTGTAATCGCCCTGAGTCACCCAAACCGGATCAATATCATCAAAATAATCGTCGGTGATCTTTGTGGTTTTGGTTGATCGAATATTCATTGTAAAAATATCGACCTGTCCCTTTTGCATAGCAGATAGCAAAAGTGTGTTCTTGTCACCGGCATAATTCAGACTGAAAATTCTCTGGAACTTGGGAAGATCTCTTGTGGTCTTCTCACCTGACTCCAGATCATACTGAGTCATTTTGATCTTATCTCTCTTCTCCCAGATAATGGTGAGATTCTTTCCAGTAGGGTCAAAGGCAATTAACGGATAGCTATAGTCAGTGACCAAAGAAACCGTTTTGAAGCCGCCTTTCTTAATGACACTTTTCTTGTCTTCTTTAAGATCTATAAGATGGATCTTCCATTTTCCCAGGCCATCTGTGATGTAAGCAATGTGATCAGCTTTGGGATCAACGGTTGCCTGATAGTAGTGATGACCTTTCTTATTCTTCTTCTCAATCAACAAATCCTTATCAGGCAGATTTCGATTTGCGACCTCTGACCTATAGCGGTTATAGTAGTACTCAAACCAGCTATTGATCGCCTGGTTGAGATTCATACCCATGATATACATAAATCCGCTTTCCATGCTGCGATTTGTTCTTGCAACATAGAGCAGGTTAGGGATAGCTTCTTCGCCGTAATTCATCTCTACATAATGCCAGAAGCTATGTCCAAAGAGTTTCTTTTCCTCATCGGTAAGGCGATTGAGCTTTTCAAAGCTTCCTGAAAGTACTTTTTGCTTAAGCTCGTTATCAAGCACGGTATTCCAGTCTTGTTTTATATATTCAACAAGTCCATCAGTAAACCAATCGGGAAGATTTAGAAGGACAGCATTCTGAAGAACCTCCTGGAAGTTCGAGCCCATCATCATTTTCTCCATGTACAGTCTTGCAAGTCCTTCTCTTACTTGCTGCTGAAGGAATTCATGATCGCCATTGAAATAGACAATGATCTTATTGTCGATGATCTTTGTTTGCCCGCCATCATTGAGATTAGGGGAGGTATTGTAACCGATATTGGTTTGGTTTCGATCACTTACATCTGTGTATACGATGATATCGATAATCTTATCGTATCTGAACTCTAGTTTCTCCGCTACGTAGTCAAGGTTCTCTTCTGCTAAAAGCACCACAGCTTTTCCTAGATCCTGTCCTCCCTGATAGTAGTATATATTGAAGTTATCCGATCTATAATACGACCATACAAAGTCGTGGTACTGGACTCTATTTTGTCCAAAAGTCCCAATATTAGTCTGAGAAAAAAGGCTTGAAGGAATAGCTATCAATATGACGCACAACACTTTAAGAAGTGCCTCACAATTGAATATATACTTGACTTTAGCCATGCCTTAGGTCTCTCAAGATGCGAAGTTAAAATGCTAACTTCGTTGTATCAGTTCGAATAAAAGAAAAATAGCTACTGCTGCCCAAACCCTAATGTCAAAAGTTGTCAGTTTTGCGTTTAATCCTTTCCAGGAGAACACATACTTAGTAATAGACGAGTCAACTGATCAATGCGTCATAATAGATCCTGGTTGCTACTCAAACACCGAACAAAAAGAACTCACTGATTATATAGAGTCAAATAATCTCAATCCGGTTGGATTGATCAATACTCATTGTCATGTTGACCACATGTTAGGGAACATGTTTATCAGCAGGAAGTTTGACCTTGAGCTGGAAATGCATGAAGAGGATCTAAGCATTCTGCATAATGCGCCTGAGCATGCTGTTTTATTTGGCTTTTCAATTGAGCCTTCTCCAGAACCCGCGAGGTTTCTAATTGAGGGAGATAAGATAACCTTTGGACTTACCACTTTAGAGGTGCTTCATACACCTGGACACTCTCCCGGCAGTATAAGTCTTGTGAATCAAGCAGATTCTTATGCTATTGTTGGAGATCTGATATTCTTTCAGAGTGTAGGAAGGACAGATCTTCCAGGAGGCAGCCTGGATGTATTGATAAGATCTATTATGAAGAAGATCCTACCATTGGGAGATAGCTTCAGATTATACAGTGGACACGGTCCTCAAACCAATGTTGGTTTTGAGAAGTCCAACAACCCATTCCTACAATAAATAAAGCCCTCAATGTTGAGGGCTTTATTTTTTATTATCTAATTCCTGATTAGTTAGGAATCTCCTCGGTTTGAGTTTTTGACGGCTTCACGAAGTCAAACTTTAGCGAGAACCTCAAAGTATTATCAAGAGGATTTCTTTGAGTTTGAGTTGGAATCAGATAAGAGAAATCCAAACCGAATACACTGTACTTAAGTCCGAGACCAGCAGAAAGAAACTTCCTGTTTCCTTTTGTTGCATGCTCCCAGTGATATCCAATACGAACAGCAAATGATTTAGCGTACCAGTACTCCGCTCCAACTGAGAAGTAAAACTCTCTCATTTCTTCGCTAAATCCACCCGGAGCATCGGCCCAGGAGGTAAACATTCCTGCGATTGGAGATTTGTCTTTATGAGTTCCTGAATCGTTTGGAGTTGGTACAAGAAGCTTATTGATATCTCCGTAGATATTGATCTCATTATTATTATCAATATCAACTTCCCAACCCATACCAAAAGCAAAGTTTGTTGGGATAAAGTCTTTCCTAGCACTTTCTGTATAAGTGATCTTAGATCCAATGTTTGTGATTGCAAGACCCCAGTTAAGATCAGTGTGACGGCCTTTAAGTTTGATCGGCTTGGTCCAGAACATTGAGATGTCTGCTGCTCCGGCGATTCCAGGCTTAATTGGTGTTCCAGAAACCGCAGATCCTGCCGCAAGGTTTGAGTAGATAAATCTTAATCCGATTCCGATACTGAAATAAGGAGAAAGCTTTCTAGCGTAGTGTACATCCCATGCAAACTCATGAGGTCTACCTTCTCCAAGCTGTTGGCCAGTATTATCTGTGTATTGGATGTTTCCAAGAGAAAAGTATCTGAAAGAACTGGCAATTGCTTGCTGATCATCGAACTTGTAATATCCAGAAACAGCTGCGAGATAGATGTCTTTTACAAGTGCTCTTAGCCATGGAGTGTAGTTGACTGAAATACCGTAATCTGGTCCGGGTTCGTCAAGCCTATCCATTCCGATAAAGGCAATCTTGGAAGCATTTGAAAATACTGAGTTGGCATCAGGGCTAACTGCAATACTAACGTCACCCATACCAGCAACTCTTGCATCAGGATTAATCCTTAGAAAAGGAACCGCTGTGGTGATAGTGTTCTGTTCAATAATATCGTTCCCAGTAATCTGGCTGAATCCAAAAATTGGAGACAATACTAATACACTAAATAATACTCGCTTAATCGTTGCAGCCATCAGCTGTTTTTTAAAATAGAAGGACGGCAAAACTACCGTAAAATAACTAATTTCTCAAAGGCCTGAGCCCGTTCTCCATCGCTTGTTTCAACCAAGACCGAGTAAACGTAAACCCCTTTTCCAATATTGTCCAGGTCAGTTCCAGAGATTTCCCATTTAATTCCATCGACTCTATAGCCATCGCTTTGGATTTCAGATTTAACTTCTGACACCCTTTGACCACTTGAGCTGAAAATCCTAAAAGTTACTGTTAACGCTTCTCCAGGTCTATTGTGTTCAAAGCTAAAGGTTGTTGATTCAGAGAAGGGATTTGGGTAATTCATTAAGTTCTGAATCGCTAAACAAGCAGACTTCGCTACAATGAAATTGGTTGTACCGACCCCACTATTATTATGTACATCCCATGCTTTTACTTCTAAAGTATGCTCTCCCTCGCTCAAGTTGAACAAAGGGTAGTTAACAGTACCTCTGCGGTAGTTATCCAACTCTGCTTCGTAGTTATTGTTGAGGATAATCTTGTTTGATTCATCTCCATCAATGATCAAAGTGATGTCATGGCCAATTCCGTTACCTGTGGTGTTTATTCCAGATTCATCTTCTAAGATTGCCAGCATTACTGGATTTTCATCCGTGATACCTCCAGCCATAAACAGTGTATCATTCAAAAACACTCTAACCGTAGGGCCTTCATTATCAATATTTGCAGAATCAGCTGCTCCCCCAATGTAGCACTGAGTGTAGCCATGAGCATCTATTGAAAGACCCGTGTCTATGGCATAATATGAGATTTTTCCTAGCCCAGTCCTGTAGTTAATATCCTTAGGCACATAAAAGCTAAACTCAAATTCTCCATTTACTACGCTTGATTTTCCTTTAAAAAGGATGCTCTTTTGAACACCAAATGTTTTGTATCTGCTATCAGGATCATTTTTCAGTGTGGTGATGGAGTCAGATTTATCATAAACAGTAGGAAAAACAACTCCATTAAAACCGGAAAGCAGATTACCTTGATCATCCGTCACTTCACCTCTAACAGTTACATAGCTAAGCGCAGAGAGAGTATCAGCATTACTAACTGGACTGCCGTTAATCTCAGTTGTAGTTACTGACTCCATTGGATAGGCCATTCTCAAGGCAGGATCTCCAAGTAGGGTGAACTTTCTATTGTTCCCTTCAATTGGGATCTCATTTTTGGTTGCCACCATGATCTCACCTAGTGTAGGCATCTCACCATTTGGCATTGGCTCAAAAGCTTTGTGATAGAAGGTATTATTGAGTAGGTCGTTTGCATAGGCATAGACCAATCTCACTGTAGTCACCATTGCAATAGCTCCCCCATTGGGATTAGTCAATAAATACTCTCCAGCAGCTTTGTTTTCCGGGTCGTCATACTTACTAAAGTCACAGGTAGCTGTGACAAATACAGGAAGATTATCTGAGTTCTCAAGTCCAACAATATCCTCCGTTGAGAATACTCTCTCATGAGCCCAATCACCAATTCCTCCGTGTCCTGTATAGTTAATGATTAAGGATCCCGCGAATATTCTTTGAAGGATTGCCTCAGTTACATCTGGATATCGATCACCAGCAGATGTATTCTGTTGACGGAATGCGTCAAAGTAGATCTTCTCGATATTATAAACTGGATGGTTATTCTGAATGAATCTGGCCATCTTCTCGGGAGAATTGACATGAAGATTTCGATCCTCATCATCACCAACGAATGTTATAAGGTTCCTCCAATCTCCAAATGTTCTTTGCTCTCTATAAGAGTAGATCTTATCGACGATTCCATTTGCTTCTTCAAGGTTGGAACAAACTATTCGTCCAATTGCGATATCGAGCTTATCTCCATTTACGATACTACCACCTTCACTATCGTCTAGTAAACCGAAGTAATCATCTGAAGTCCATGATGAAATAGGAGAGATACTGTTTACAGTTTGATATGTAGGGATGTAATTGTCATTCCCTTCGATCTTATCCTTAAAATCGAATGATCCATCACCCATAAAAACAAGGTATTGGGGCAATAGATTTTGATCTGCTCCAGCCTTGTCATAGAGCATCTTCATAAAATCTCTGATTGCAGATATATCCTGAGATCCTGAATTAAACTCATTATAAACCTGATCTGTAGTTACAACAGCAACACTAAACTCAGACTGGTGAAAGGTCTTAAGCCTCTCAGCAGCTGGAAGAAACTCTTCCGGGCTTAGTATTATCATATCTGGCTGGCCAATTCCATGTAAATCCTGATTTGCAATTGGTCCAACATAGGTAGGAACAGATACTAAGGCAGGATCAAAAACTAAAAATTCTCTTAAGATATCAGTGGCTACCCTGAACTCCTGGCTGGTACCTACTATTGATGCTTGTTGAGATACTGGGGATACCTTATCGGTAATGTCCCAGATAGACATTCCAATAGAATTTGCAATAGTAAATTCTGAAATTTCACCTCCTCCAACAGTTTCAGTATTTCTAAATCGGAACGGAGTTCCATTATATCTAAGACTCCTTTCGAAATTCAGTTCAAAGTAGTCCAACCAACCTGTAGCTGAAGATGAACCGCTTGTGTAAGTGTAGTTAACTGAGAACTGTATCGATCCAGGAGAAAACTGACCAGTTTCTGTACTCCTGGCTGCATAATCATCTGTGTATTGAGTGCCCTGTCCAGACATTCCATGACTAACAACAGTGCTGCCATTTACAGAAACAACAAAGGTGCTTGGAGATCCTACAGATCTAGAAGCAACAGAAGATCTAATTTTAACAGGCTCAGTTGTTAAAAGACCTTCTATACTAACTGGCAGGTTTATGGTATTTGCAAATGGGCTTACTTTTTCTCCAAACCATTCTCTTCCTGAAGAAATGAGGTTCTCATTCTCTAGTTCATGGAAATAGTAATCATCATAGCTACTAATTGATTGAGTAGCAGCAGAAGAATTGCTGGAACGATTCTGTATGCCTTTTCCGTTCCCCTGATCGGTGCTAATGAAGACGTAGGTCTTATCTGAATAAACATTCTGCTTATGGGTAAATCGGCTGCTCCCATAACTCCAGGTGTGAGGTCCTTCAGCAAAGAACAGAACATAGTCCTGAGGATCGAATCCATTTGGATTTCCTGAATTAGAAATCTGAAGCGGAAATTCAAAAAGATCATCAACTCTAGGATCTGCATTCTCTTCTGGCAACATCCCTCCATCAGCACCAAAAATTCCAAAGGTGTTCGGATTTACAGTACCTGGGTCTAAACCAAGATCATTTTGGATAAAGGAGTAATCGATCTTATAGACTCCACCTTCAGTGATTTCAAGTTTATGCCAGTTTCCAGAAGCTAAAACAGAGTTATCAGCATATGATCTTGCTCCAAACTGTGCTGAAGTATTATTGGACCCGTAATTGACTCTCAGATAAAATGACTTTACTCTTTCAAGCTCTCCGGTTAAGGGATTCTTCCTAAATGGGACAAACTTTACGTCCACCCAGGCTTCTTTCTTAATAGTAGAAACTGAAAACTCAGGATTAATTGCAGTATCAATAAAATCAATGAATGGATAGTTCGATGAAACCTCTTCATACACCACATTGAAAAGCTCCACTCCAGAAACAAAAGGATTAACCGGATCAACCAACTCACTCCAGAATGGAAGATTCTTCATGTAAGGGTCATATGATGCCCCAGAAAAATCTGCCGTTAAATTTCTAGACAGCTCAGCGTCCTCCATAATGATATCATTTCCCCAATCAATGGTTCGAATGATCACCTTGGCATCTGATATCTGAAAACAAACTAACAGAATGAGTACCAGAGGAAAGCGAAGGACATTATAGGTTGCAATTGTCATAAATACAGGTGTGGTATATTTGTAAAAATAAGCGAGATAGCTCTTTTCTCATGTATTATTCAGGACAATAAAGAAGCTATTCAGCGTTGCATAAAATAGTCCCATAAACTCCAATTGTATTAGGTTTGACAGAATCCTGCATGAAAAGGTTCACGCTTATTTACATTCTAATGACGTTTTGTCTTGGGGCAACTTACAGCCAAGACGTCGCATTTAGCCAATTCTATGCGTCGCCATTGTATTTGAATCCTGCTATGGCAGGGACAGGATACGGTCCGAGAATCACTTTGAATTATAGAAATCAATGGCCCGGCATAGGTGATGGTATATCTGCCGGATATACCACCTATATGGCTGGATATGATCAACACATTGATGCACTATCCGGAGGAATAGGAGTTTATCTGCTTGCTGATCAAATTGCCGATGGTATACTAAAAGATGTTACGGCCGCTTTGATGTATTCTGTTCAAATAAAGCTTTCAAGGAAGTTTGCCATGAAAATGGGGATCCAGGGAAGCTATACAAATAGAAGACTAGACTGGGATAGGCTTTCATTTAATGACCAGATCGATCCGATTACTGGATTCTTTGATGAGTTTGGAGTTCCTAATCCAACAAATGAACCTAGACCTGCAGATTTAAGTCTTGGGTACTTTGATATGGGAGCGGGGATGTTATTCTTCAGTCCAAAATCATATGGAGGCGTAGCCGTTCAGCATATTCTCCAACCCAGAGAAACTTTCCAGGCAGATGATAATAGTCGCAGGAAGCTGAGATTTAATGCTCATGCCGGTACTGTGATCAAGACTAATGAGAGAAATAACGTTTTCTTCTCTCCAAACATAATGTACACCTATCAGAGCAACTTCAATCAAATCGCTCTCGGGATGTACTTTAACTACCAATTCATGTATGGTGGGTTATGGTACAGGCACACTTTCGAGAATTCTGATGCCGTTATGTTCTTAGTAGGGATAAACAAGGGCCCTATCCGTTTTGGATATAGCTATGATATTACCTTATCTAAGCTTTCAGGCAATTCTGGTGGTGCTCATGAGATATCCATTACTATTAGACCGAAGGGGGGAGACAATTCGATAAACCCTAATAATCGGGCTGGATTAATTGAGTGTCCTGCGATTCTCAACTTTTGATTAAAACATTTTATCCCTATTTTCGTACACTTTGCAAAGACCAAGAAAATAACAATGGTAAGAATCAATGCTATCAACAGATTAGCGTGGTTTTCTGCAGCGCTTTTGTTTCTCGCATCATGCGCTAAAGATCAATCTTCTGTAACCGGGTGGGGTTACAACGATCCTAAGAACGGAGGATTTGAGGTGGTAGATTATGCCGGACAGGCAACTGGCCCGGGTTTAGTCCTGATTGAAGGTGGTACTTTCGTGATGGGTAACACTGAAGAGGACGTCATGTTTGACTGGGAAACAATGCCCAGAAGAACTACTGTCAGTTCATTCTATATGGATGAAACTGAAGTAGCTAATGTTCATTACCGCGAGTATGAATATTGGCTTAAGCGTGTTTTTGGTGCTGACTACCCTGAAGTAGTCGTACGCGCGCTTCCAGATACATTAGTTTGGAGAGACGAATTAGCATATAATGAACCTTATGTTCAATATTACTATCGTCACCCTGCTTATAACTACTACCCTGTAGTAGGAGTTAGCTGGCTTCAAGCAACAGATTTCTGTATTTGGAGAACCGATAGAGTTAATGAGAACATCCTTATTCAACAAGGTATTCTAAACATCAACCCTAACCAGATCAATGAAGATAACTTCAACACTGATGCTTATCTGGTTGGTCAATATGAGGGTGACGTAAGAAAGAACCTTAGAGATCTTGATCCTAACAGTGCTGGTGAGCGTCGAGTAAGAATGGAGGATGGTATCCTTCTTCCTGCATACAGACTCCCAACTGAAGCTGAGTGGGAATTCGCTGCAAAAGGACTCGTTGGAAATCAGCCTTACAAAGACGAAGAGCGTTATACTGACAATAGAATCTACCCATGGAATGGAACTAGTTCACGTTATCCAAAGCATGGAATGTGGCAGGGAGACTTCCTTGCAAACTTCATGAGAGGTAGAGGTGATTATATGGGTCTTGCAGGAGCTCTTAACGATAATGCTGACATTACAGCTCCAGTTAAGCAGTTCATGCCAAATGATTATGGTCTGTATAATATGGCCGGAAATGTAAACGAATGGGTTATGGATGTCTATCGTCCAATGACTTTTGTTGACATGAATGACTTCCGCTCATTCCGTGGTAACGATTACACTATGTTAGTTGAGGACAGTGATGGTATTCCAGTTGAAAAAGACTCTCTTGGTCGTTTGACTGAAATGATCGTTCCTGATCAACTAAATGAGAATAGAAGAAATTATAGAAACAGTCAGGTTAGAGATTTCCTTGATGGCGATGAAAATTCATGGACAGAGTATAGAAGTGGTATTTCTACTCTAGTAGATGACAGAGCCAGAATCTATAAAGGCGGTTCATGGAAAGATAGAGCTTACTGGATTGCTCCAGGAGCAAGAAGATTCCTTGATGAAGCGCTTTCAACTGATGATATTGGATTCCGTTGTGCAATGGATCGTATTGGAAGTCCTGAAGGAAATTCATTTAGAGGAGGTAAGAGCTTCCCTAAACGATAATCAAACCACTGTTAAGAATTTTAAAGCCCTTCCATTGAGAAGGGCTTTATTTTTATATGCATGGATATAGCTCAACTCTACCAGCGGTTTTTAGAATCTGATGGAGTAAGTACTGATACTAGAAGCATTCAAAGTAATCAGCTTTTCTTCGCTTTGTCTGGCCCTTCTTTTAATGGGAACAAGTTTGCTGTACAAGCAATTGACAAAGGCGCTTCCTTAGCTATAATTGATGATCCGGCATATGAAATCCCCGAAAAAACAGTACTTGTAGAGGACAGTTTGAAAGCCTTGCAAGACCTCGCAAATCATCATAGAAGGCAATTTGATATTCCTGTGCTGGGAATTACAGGATCCAACGGAAAAACCACTACCAAGGAATTGTTGACTGAGGTAATCAGGAAGAAGTACAAGACTCATTCTACTGAAGGAAACCTTAACAATCATATTGGAGTCCCGCTGACTCTTTTATCGATGCCCCTGAATATCGAGTTCGCAATTATTGAAATGGGAGCAAATAGACAAGGTGACATCCACTCCTATTGCTTAATTGCTGAACCCAATCTTGGTCTTATTACAAATATTGGGAAGGCTCATTTAGAGGGATTTGGTGGTTTGAAAGGAGTTGAAAAAGGAAAAACTGAGCTCTTTCGATTCATTGAAAAATATGAGGGGGCGGTCTTTTACAGAAAAGAAGACCCGATCCTGCCGAAGCATGTAGAAAACTTAAAATCCTGGAGTTATGGTGAATCATCAAAATGTGATTTTGAATATCAAGCCTCAGAAGGTGAGTCATTCATGGCATTTTCTGCCATCAGAAATGGATCAAAAACTGAGATAATCTCTAACCTGACAGGGAAATACAATTTCTATAATGCAATGGCTGCCGCGGCAATAGGCGAACAGTATGGTATTTCTATCGAAATAATAAAAGAGGCCATTGAAAACTATTTCCCTGATAACAACAGATCTGAAGTAGTTCAGCAGGATAACTATCAAATTATTCTTGATGCCTATAATGCCAATCCGACTAGTATGGATCTGGCGCTTGAAAACTTAGCATCTATAAATGCTGAGAGACGAATAGCCATCCTAGGAGAAATGAATGAGATTGGTGATGACAGTAATCAAGAACATAGAGCTGTAATTGAACTGGCCATGAAGCTAGGTATCGACCAGCTGGTTCTGGTTGGGGCACAATTCAAGGATCTGGCAGTGGAGAATGGAATTGCCTACTTCGACAAAGTTGAAAGTGCTAGAGAATACTTCAATTCGATTGATAAGGATGGAAGTGTGATCCTTGTAAAAGGTTCAAGATCGAACCAATTGGAGAAACTACTCAGTTAAACTATTCGAACCCAAGTCTGGTGTATGCTTTCATCCAGGCGTCTGGAAGATCACCCTCACAAGCTTCCAGATAATCGTCGTAGCTGCAGGGCAGATACTTAAACTTATCAAACTTTGTAAGTGCTTCATCTGGGAGCTCGATCCACCATCTGTGGGTCTTCGTGCTCTTCCAAAATACAATCCCATCAGACTGACTTTCCAGATCTACCAGAAAGCGCTGAAAATTTGCAGGTTGATCGCCCGGCATTTCATCTCGCTTCATACTCACACCTTCCCAGGCATGCCAAATCATTTGAGCGCAGAGCAAACTTGATTGCACATCATTTGAATCGGCCGGTAGGCCAGAAATTCCAATACTAAAGAGGTGATCGCCCATTCCAGCATATCTCATAAGTTGACATGCTTCCTCTGCATAAAGACCATTAGGTGAAGGATCATTCGATCCAGGACAATCACTTGAACGGATGGAAGACAATCGAAAATCTACAATATCAGAGTCTCGAAAAAGTGGCTCAGAAACTGTAATTCTTGTCCTTAGCTCTCCTAACCTAAGTGTATCAAAGCCCATTTTCTGAACAGCCAAAATAGAATCCTGATCACAGAAATATGCCTGATGTCCTAAAAGAGCAAATCGATATAGAAATCCATCCTCTCCAGTTATCAGTTCATTGAACCATTTGAACTCATTATCCTGTAGATCAAAACCCGGGCTAATTGAAGTGACTGAAACTAACTCCTGCCTGTTTCGAAGTGCATTATAATGGCCTTTGATCAAATCCGGACTAGTGGAAACCACGATGCACTTTAAGCCCTTCTCTCTTAAATCCTCTAAACAGAGATCAAGAGCATGGATCGAAGTCTCAGTATCCTCAAGTGCTAAAAAACCAAAGTCATAGATTTTTCTGGAGTTCTCCGGCGATTTAAGCCTTGCCAGGTGAGTTCTCAATTCAGAGAATTCAGTTCCTACTGTGATAAAGGCAAGGTCTCCTGATTCAGGTGAAAAATCATCTACTTGCCAGGCATTTTCAATGTTGTCAGAATCCTTAAAATATTGATTGCTGTTAGCCTCTTTTAGAATCTCCTTCCACATGTATGCAAGATAATTAGCATTAGCGAACATTCCCTTGCGAATCCCAACAGCAGCACAGTTTTGACCCATTGACAATACAGTATTCCATAAGGCATCTTTTCTTACATTTGCGAGCAAATTAGACCCACTTAGATGGACCAATTATTAGACGCTTTTAAAAGCAAAACTCCAGAGATCGTTTTTGAATGGAGTGATTCCGAAACCGACGCCCACGGGTGGGTTGTTATTAACTCTCTTAGAGGAGGCGCTGCCGGTGGTGGAACAAGAATGAGAAAAGGATTGAATAAGCATGAAGTGGTTTCTCTTGCTAAGGTGATGGAAATCAAATTTGCTGTTTCCGGACCTCCAATAGGTGGAGCAAAATCCGGTATCAATTTCGATCCAAATGATCCTAGAAGAAGAGATGTCCTCAAAAGATGGTACAAAGCAGTTATTCCACTGCTAAAGAACTACTACGGTACCGGTGGAGATCTAAACGTGGATGAAGTAAAGGACGTGATTCCGATCACGGAAGATTATGGTCTTTGGCATCCTCAGGAAGGAATTGTAAATGGTCACTTCAACCCCAGAGAAAATGAGAAGATCCATAAGATCGGTCAGCTTCGTCAGGGTGTATCAAAGAAGGTAGAAGATCCTCAATACACTCCAGATGCTAATGAAAATATTCTTGTAGCTGATCTGATCACTGGATGGGGCGTGGCGGAATCCATTCGCCATTATTACGATATCTATAGAAGTCAGAATCTAGAAGGCAAAAAGGTTATCGTTCAGGGTTGGGGTAATGTCTCCGCTCCTGCTGCGTATTACCTCGCTAAGAACGGCGCTCGTGTAGTTGGGATCATTGATAGAGATGGTGGAGTGATCGATGAGAGCGGAATGGATGCCAATAAGGTTAAAGAGCTTATGATGAGCCGAGATGGGAACAAACTCTCAACTAGCAACATGCTGAGCTTCGACGAAGTAAACTCAAGAATCTGGGGTCTTGATGCCGAGATCTTCATTCCTGGAGCAGCTTCCAGATTGGTTACCATGGATAACCTTACCAGTATGAAGGAAGGTGGATTGGAGGTGATTTCTGCAGGAGCAAATGTTCCATTTGCCGATGAAGATATTTTCTACGGTCCAACAGCTCAGTTCGCTGATGAGAATTTCTCTGTCATCCCTGATTTTATTGCAAACTGTGGAATGGCCAGAACTTTTGGCTTCCTTATGCAGGAAAATATTGAAGTGAGCGATCAGAGCATCTTCGAGGATGTATCTGAAACTATTCAAAAAGCATTGAAAGAGGCCCATGCAAATAAAAGCGACCTAACTCAGATCGCTAAAAATGCTCTATCAATCGCATTAAAAAAACTTGTTTAGATGAGATTAGCTAAACTGCTTGTTATTCTCGGACTAGGGCTAGGCCTTGGTCTGACGCCAGTTACCAGTTTTGCAGATAATGATGCTTCAGAAGAAGTAGTTCTGGTTGATAATGACACCGAAGCGCATGCTGAGGAAGGACATGAAGAAGAACACGGTGAAGAAGCTCATAGTGAGGGGCACGGAGATGATCATGGACATGGAGCTGAACCACCGATTTGGCTTGTAATACCATTCGTAGCGATCCTTCTTATGATTGCTACCGGACCATTGTTTTACGCTCATTTTTGGCATAAATACTATCCGCACATCTCAATCATTTTGGGAGCGCTGGTAGTTGCCTTCTACATATTTGTATTGCACAATACGCACCAACCAATTCACTCATTTGCTGAGTACCTTTCCTTTATCTCTCTTTTGGCAGCCCTGTTTGTGGCGTCAGGAGGAATACTTATCAAAGTCGATAAGAAAGGAACCCCATGGGTAAACATTGCCCTTCTGGTATTTGGAGCAGCAATTGCAAACATCATCGGAACTACTGGAGCTTCAATGCTTTTGATTCGACCTTTTATGAGATTGAATCAGGATAGGATCAAGCCATATCATATCGTATTCTTCATTTTTATGGTAAGTAATGTGGGTGGTTGTTTGACTCCCATTGGTGATCCACCACTATTCCTTGGGTTTCTGAAAGGAGTACCCTTTGAGTGGACCATCGTTAATATTTGGCCTCTGTGGATCCTAGGTATTGCTATTCTATCAGCAATGTTCTACTTCGTTGACTCGCGCAATAAAGATGAAGAGGAAACCAAAACTGAATACACTGGAAAGATTGAAGTTATCGGATTGAGAAATGTGATCTTCCTTGCCATTACAATTGGAGCAGTATTCCTTGATCCAAACGTTTTAGACTGGGTACCACCATTGGTAATTGACGGAATTGAGATTTCCTTTATCAGAGAAATTATTCAACTTTCTGTGGCCGCAGCAGCGTTCTATACGGCTGATAAACGAGCACTTAAAGGCAATGAATTCAACTTCGAACCAATCCGGGAGGTTGCCTTCCTGTTCGTTGGGATTTTTGCCACGATGATGCCGGCACTGCAGCTAATTGCTGGTTTTGCTTCTGAAAACACTCAGTTGATATCTTCAAACTCTTTGTATTGGATGACCGGATCTCTATCTGGTGTTCTTGATAATGCTCCTACCTATTTGAACTTTATGGCAGCCGGTATGGGTAAAGAGGGATTAGACATTGGGTCCAAATCTGATGTAATGACCTTTGTACTTGAGCATGGATCCATGCTACTTGCAATCTCTGTTAGTTCAGTTTTCTTTGGGGCAATGACTTACATTGGAAATGCTCCAAACTTTATGGTAAAATCAATTGCTGAGCAATCAGGATTGAGAATGCCTTCCTTTATCGGATATATTATCCGCTACTCGATTCCAATTCTACTCCCAATGTTGTTCATCACCTGGATCGTGATGTACTTCGTTTACTTCTAAAGAAAAGACATCCGGTCCCGAGAATTCGGTACGAATAAAAAGAAAAGGGAAGACTATTCGTCTTCCCTTCTTTGTGTCTGGGCTAATTCAATCTCAACTCCTTCGGCATCGAGGAAAGCGTATTCAGTGAGAGCGAAATCCTCCATGTCTCGGATCTCTACCCATTTCTTATGATCGAAATACCATTTCATTCTACGGCTAGGCCAACCCTTTCTGTAATAAGCACAAATGAAAGGATGAGCCAATAGTGTAAGTTTTTTAAATCTTTTTGATAGGATTTCAACCTGGCGGTTGATCTCATCCTCTAGCAATAGCGTAGACTGGATCTGCCCTGTTCCCATGCAGGTAGGACAAACTTCATTGGTGCTGATATTTACCTCAGGACGCACACGCTGGCGTGTGATCTGCATGAGGTTGAATTTTGATAAAGGCAGGATTGTATGAGTGGCTTTGTCGGGCTTCATATATTCCTTCATCGCCATTAAGACCTTCTTTTTGTTGTCGGGCTTTTTCATATCGATGAAGTCGATAAGAACGATTCCTCCAAGGTCTCTCAAACGCAACTGACGAGCGATCTCTTTAGCAGCGTCAAGGTTAACTTTCAGGGCATTGCTTTCCTGATCTCCATCCATAGTAGACTTATGTCCACTATTCACATCCACAACATGCATTGCCTCAGTATGCTCAATTACCAAATAGGCGCTACTGCCCGTCAGGTTTACGTTCTTTCCAAAGGATGACTTTATCTGTTTAGTAACACCAAAATGATTGAAGATCGGGGACTTGCCCTTATAGAAGCTTACAAGATTCTTCTTATCAGGAGCAATTCCGCGAACATAAGAGTCGATCTCCTCGCTTAAGGCTTTATCGTTGACAGCCACTTTATTGAAGCTGTCATTAAGCATGTCTCTAAGAATGGATTTTGTTCTGTCATCTTCTGTCAGAACTCTTAAAGGTGGTCGAGCCCCCTTTAGCTTTTGAAGCATCTTGATCCACTTCTCATAGAGCCCCTGAATCTCCTGGTGCAGTTCTGCAGCTCCTTTTTCCTGAGCAACAGTTCTAACTACAATACCAAAGTTCTCCGGTTTAAGGCTCTCTACAAGGATCTTAAGTCTCTTTCTTTCCTCAGCTGAGTTTATTCTGCGAGAAACCCCAACAGTTTTTCCAAATGGTGCTAAAACGAGATTTCTTCCAGGAATGGTGATCTCACAGGATAGTCTTGGTCCTTTGCTTGAAATTGGCTCTTTAATGACCTGTACAAGGATGTATTGCTTATTCTTAAGCACATCACCGATCTTACCCGTTTTAACGATCTCAGGCTCAAATTTGAAGCCTTTAAGATCGAACATACGGTTATTGCCATTGACTCCCGCCTGGGTGACTTTAATGACTGATCGAATGTTTGGACTAAGGTCTGTGTAATGAAGGAATGCATCCCTTTTGTAGCCAACATCGATGAAGGCTGCATTTAGGCCAGGGATAACCTTTTTGACCCTGCCGAGAAAAATATCCCCGACATTGATCTTGTCTGAGCCGGCTTCCTGGTGAAGCTCGACTAAACGACCTTGTTCTAATAATGCAATTTCAGATCCCGCCTCGGAGGCGTTGATGATAAGTTCTTTTTCCACTAATGTATGTTGAAGGGCATTCAACTGTGCCCGGGTTCTTTAATAAACCGGGACGGATCGGAGTGGATAAGGATATACTCTAACCTAGAGTGTGGAAAGAACTTACTTCTTCTTCTTATGTCTGTTTTTACGAAGACGCTTCTTACGCTTGTGAGTAGCGATCTTATGTCTTTTACGTTTTTTACCGCAAGGCATAATTATATCTTTTAAGAGTTCTTTATGTCAACTATTGCCTGATCCAAAGTTGCTTTCTCTGAATCATTGCTAATAGTCTTTAATAGTTCTAATAATCGGAGTGCTTCCTCTTTGTTAGCCTGAGAATAGAAATAATCTACAAGCTGCAAGGTTAAATCCGCCGTCTCTAAATAGCTCTCCGAATTAACGGTTTGCAAAGATACAACAATTTCCAATCTAGAAACAGCATTTTCAAACTGTTGTGAGCGGATTCCCTGACGGATCAACTCCAGCTGAGCTGAGAAGTTATCAGGTCTGCTATCGACCTCTGCTAGCAGGATCTGGATACCATTCATTACTGATTGATCAGTGCGATCGAGATAGGCTCTTGACACACCAATAATCAATAGATCACAGGCTGTGACCATGGAATCAGAAGTAGCTAATGCTCTTTGCTCCAGTGCAAAATCATAGAGGTGATTCAATAAGCTATCTGAACTGGCAACTGCACCCTGATCAAAGTTGATTCCGGCCAGGATTGTGCCTACCTCCCCTATTCCATAAACCTGTCCTGGCTCAAACTCTGCACAATTCATGGCAGAGTTTATTCTCCCTTCAGCCTTGTCAAACTGACCACTTCTCAGACCGTTCTCGGCAAGTAGCAAATAGGCATCTACATTATTGGAATCTCTCTCGAGCATCGATAGAAGAAGCTGAACACCATTCATCACTTCCATTCCATCCATGCTAACATATGTCTTTGCCAATTTTAATTCTGTGCGCTCATCTTCAGGTTGAATGTTCAATGCCTCCTGATAAGCAAAAACAGCATTTGAGTAGAAGTATCTGAGAATGTCAGGTGGTAGATCTGGGATGACAAGAAGTTGAAGAAAGATATCTCCTGCAATACTCCAATCGCGGAACAATGCACTCATCTCAGCTCTCTTCATGAACATCTTTGCCCTGAGGACTGGAATGTTCTGTTCGCTATAAATGAAAATCAGTGAATCAATTGCAGACAATCGGATGGAATCATCTAAAGATCTCATTTCATCTTCCCAAAATTGGATCTCTTTGATCAGGAAAGGATCCAGATCTGCAAATACCCGACTCTTGTAATCGTCGAGGCTGAATTGTATCTCATTATGGTTATGAGAGTCGCTGTGTCCTACCTCTCCACTTATCTCAGCATCTGGTATGGAGGGGTCGCTGGTTTCAGCAAAAAAAAACAGTAGCAGTAAGGCCACGACCGATACTGCTACTGCTATTAGTTGTTTTCTTCCCATTTGCTTACTCCACTACTTCGGTAATGTCGGCAGTTTTTACTGCTTCAACAAACACCTTAGCAGGTTTAAAAGCTGGAATGAAGTGTTCTGGAATTTCAATGGCAGTGTTCTTTTTGATGTTTCTGCCTACTTTCTTAGCTCTTTTCTTAACAATAAAACTTCCGAAACCTCGAACGTAAACGTTCTCTCCCTCTTGCAGTGAACCTTTAACTTCTTTAAAGAATGATTCAAGAGTTACCAATACATCTACTTTGGCAATTCCTGTTGAGTCAGAAATTTTGTTAACTAGGTCTGCTTTTCTCATTAGCTAATTGATTGATTTATAATGGTTAATGGCAATGGCGCCCCAAATTTGACGAATTCTAACCAAAGAAAAAAATAGAGTTTTAGATTCCCGTGTACATTTTGCAATCATTCCAAACACATGAAATTTGCTTCCATGATGTAACAGTCTGATATACACTTAGGAATTGTAAAAACCTTCTAAAAGTCAAAATTGGCCCCAAAGCGAAAAAACAATTTGGGTTTACGTGAATTCCCCCAATTTGTTACCAGATCGAAGCGCAATACTCTGAAAATATTCTCAATTCCAGCCACGAATTCGAAGTATTCTTTTTGCTCCGGTGTGTACAAGAAATTCAAACCGGTAACTAATTGCATTTTGAGCTTTCTTATGCCAGGTATCTTATTGAAGAAGAAGCCCTTAAAGTGATGGGTGTAATGTGCTTCAACGAAGTATCTGTTGGTACTGAAACCGTAATATGGAAGAGCCTGAAATCTGCGGTTTGGACTGCGTTCAGCATTTCCAAAACTACTCCCTGATGATCCATAAGGTTGGTAGTAGGTCTGAGATCCCAAAAAGTGCTTATAGTCCATGAACTCCATGGAAACATTATTCACGAAGCCTCCAACGTATACATCGTACTCGCTTAATCCAACCAGCCCTAAACGTCGTGAATCGCCCACTCCAAACTCCAGGAAATCATAATTGACCTTAGAACCCCACATTTCCAGACCTATCTGATAAGCGAAATAGAAAGTTGGCCATTTAGATCCCAGCAATACCTTTCTGTTTGGATAAGATTCGAACTTTTGACTGGGCCGGTAGGTCGCTTCCAATTTCAAATAAGCGGCATTATGTGCTTCAAAGGCTTCTGCTTCAGAATCGGGATTCTGAGGATCATTTGATGTAATATTTGATTTCTCCTCCTTCCTAAAGGTGTAATCTGTAACATTCACTAATGGTCTCCTGTGAGCATAGGTGAAATCTGCATGCAGGAAAAACCCATTGAATAGCTCACGCTGATACTTGACCGTTCCAAAAATCGCATCGTAAAGCTTCATGTAGTTATCACCTACAAAAAGCGTAGATGTCATATTGATAAATGGACCAATTGGGTTCTCATTATTGTACTGCGTGCTATATCTACCTGCACCAAATCCAACCGACTCAAACCTCTTTCGACTGATCCGGTAAGCAAAGAATCCTTTGGCATTGAATTGCTTGTTCCCAACCCCATATTTAAATGCTGCTGAAATTCGATACCCCTGCTTGTAGTCCTCTTTCCACTTGCTATACCTGGCTGAGAGATTAATATTGAACCCTTCCACGGTATTGTAGCTAAACATGCTGATCACAGGATCTACAGAGAAAAAAGACCTGTAATAGCGCTTTCCATATGTGTAACCTGTAAACATGATTGCAAGAGGCCTCGGCTTGTTCAAAGCCTTATCCAGAGAGTCCATGTAGGCCGGAGATTCCCTAAGGTCTGCCAGAGAATCCTGCTCCTCATAAGTTGAAAGCTCTTCCTCTGTGAGAATCACTGTCCGAGCTGAATCCCAATAAATCGAATCCTTTTCTTTCGCATCATTATCTACAGCAAAAACTGCAGCTCCGAAAAAGCCCTTCTCAAAGTTTGGCTCAATATCATAGTTCTCGAAATAGGCTACATATTGCTCTGTCGCATCGTATCCAAACAGATTATACCTTGCCTTTACGTGATTCGATAGAGGCATCCATGTACTGTCGTTATACGGGAAGTAGTTCCTCCCCAGATATAGAGTATCGGCAAACAATAATCCAGAAGCTTTGGTAATGCCCAGATCAAAACTGTGAATTGCCCAAAGATTTTCGATGATGTATATGTAGCCTGCAAATACAGGATCGGCTTTTCTCTTTGGAATCACTTTGATCTTATTGATCTGCACACCGTTTTCTATATAGATTCCTTCAAGCTTGTACTTGTAGAAGAAAAAGGCCCTGTCAGAGATCGGGCTAATGATATCGCGCTCCGAGTAATACTCATTAAAGACTGAATTCTTGTAAAGATTCACCTCCATCTCAGAAGCCCTGTTCCAACTAAACCCACTATTAAAGCCAGCTATCCTGGAAGCAGTCATCTCTTCCTTCTTCTTATCAGGCTGCTGAAAAAAGTAGTCTGATTGGCTCTCAGTCAGGAATAAAAGCCCAAGGTCATTGGTGTCTGGGGCAAGAAATTTTGGAATAAACGCCGGTGGCTTATCAGGAATATCATTCAATCGAATAGTCCCTTTGATGTAGACTTTCGAACTGTATTCATAAACCTGCTTTAAATGATACTTGCGCTTCGCTATCGCTTCGCGGATGATGCGATATGCAGGATCCTCATCGCCTGTAACAATGACTTCGCCCAGCTCAACTAATTTGGAAGAGAGCTGTATCTCCAATCCGGATTTAGAACTTGTGATCTCCTGTTCGTAGTAGTTATATCCAATAAAACGAACTACCAGAGTTCCGCCGCCCACCGGAATATTCAAATTGAATTCACCATCGAAATTTGTCGTGGTGCCAGTTATAGAGCTCTTCCAGTAGACATTTGCATATGCAAGAGGTGCGCCATTTTCATCTACCACTCTCCCACTTACAGTTTGAGCGTGAAGTCCAAGACAAATGATTGAAAATATGGCTAGTGAAAGTGCTTTTTTAAGCATAAGGAATGAACGCTAATTCAAAATAGCAGTTAATTTGAGCATACCACAATTCTAATGCCGAAACCCGATTCCATGCATTTTACCAAATCCATTCTTAGTTGGCACGACAGTGATCCTGATCGCCGACCTATGCCATGGAGAGGTATAAAAGATCCATACGCGATTTGGCTATCTGAGGTTATTCTTCAGCAAACCAGAGTAGAGCAGGGTTGGAAGTATTACGAGCGCTTCATTCAAGCTTATCCAAAGGTTGAGGACCTCGCTAATGCTTCGGAAGATGAGGTTTTAGCTCAGTGGAAAGGATTGGGCTATTACAGCAGGGCTCGCAACCTTCACGCCACGGCAAAGAAAGTCTCTGATGAGCTAAAGGGTGAGTTCCCAAAAAAGAAAGCAGAACTATTGAAGTTAAAGGGAGTTGGGGATTACACGGCATCGGCGATAGCCAGTTTTGCTTTTAATGAGCCCAATGCAGTGCTAGATGGAAATGTTATCAGAATTCTTGCCAGGTACTTTGGGATTGAAGGAGATATCCGAGATACAAAAACAAAGAAAGAGCTTCAAAATCTTGCAGATAGTTTGATTGCAGTTGACCGTCCGGCAGAGTATAATCAGGCCATTATGGACTTTGGCTCAATGCAATGCACTCCGCAGAAGCCTAATTGTACTCAATGTCCATTATCAGAATCCTGTTACGCCTTCGCTGAGGGAAAAGTGAGCAGCCTCCCTTTCAAATCAAAGCCAAAAGAGAAGGTTCATCGTTACTTTCACTTCATTCTTCTTCCAAGCCCTTCGGGCGGATTTTGGCTTCAAAAACGAACTGCAAAGGATATCTGGCAAAATCTTTATCAACCTCTTTTAGTCGAATCAGATAAGATCTTAAGCCCTAACGGGCTGATTAATGAAATGGATCAGGATCAGAGATCAGGCCTTGGAATTGAGGAACTCGAGATCTACCCAAAAGCCTACAAACAGACTCTTAGCCACCAAATAATTCATGCGCGCTTTTACCAATCTCCATCACTTATAAAGAAAATGGATGCAGATACAGAATGGCGCGAATTGCGGAGGGAGAATTTGGATACATTTGCCTTACCCAAAGTTGTGGATTGTTATTTCCTCGACGATTGGTTAAATTTAGAATAGCGGCTATTTATTTGATTTTAAGTATTCCATAGTGTATTGGAATACAATTAATTCACCTCAAATTTGTGAGACATGGTTAATAAAGTAATTCTAGTGGGGAGATTAGGGCAGGACCCTGAGGTGCGCCATCTTGATAATGATCGTACGGTTGCCAATTTTTCAATGGCAACAAATGAAGTTTATAGAAACAAAGCAGGAGAAAAGGTTGAAAATACCGATTGGCATAACATCGTAATCTGGGGTCCCAGAGCAGTTATTGCCGAGAAGTATTTGCGCAAAGGATCTCTTATTTACCTGGAGGGTAAATTAAGAACCCGAAGCTGGGAAGATAAGGAAGGAAACAAGCGTTATACAACAGAGGTGCTTGGAGACAACTTCCAAATGATGGATAGAGCTTCAGATGCCCCAGCTGGCGGAGGAGCACCTGCTCAAAGCAATCAACAGCAAAATCAATCAGCACCTGCAGAGAGCTCAACAGCTAATGCAGTTGCGGAACCAACAGATGACGACGATCTGCCCTTCTAGGGGCAGTCGTCTATTGTTCATTAAATCGATAGATATTGGAAGGGGAGAGTAGTCCGGGCGATTTGCCCAACCCATTTACGCTACTAAGCATTTTTACCAACGAGCTCTGGTCTCAACAGAGCTTCATGCTGTTTTTCAGCATCTTATTACTACTGATTTGTTCTGCCTTGATGTCGGGCTCAGAAGTTGCATTCTTTTCTCTTTCTCCAAGACAGGTTGATGATCTTAAAAAGCAAGAGGACAAGAAGTCGCAAAGAATACTTCAACTTCTAAAAAGTCCACCTTATCTGCTTTCGACCATATTAATTGGAAACAATCTGGTCAATGTTGGGATCATCATTAGCTCCTTCTACCTAACCGATCTGATTTTCAATTTGAGCAATCAGGTAGTCTTCGGAGTAGAAATAAACAGTGGCTTCCTTAATGTATTGATCAATGTTGTACTTGTAACTTTTATGCTTGTACTCTTTGGGGAAGTAATTCCAAAGATCTATGCTACCCAAAACAATATCAAGCTGGCCTCATTTATGGCTAGACCGCTCCTTGTTTTAAAGCGCTTCTTTAGTCCTTTATCAGCAATCCTTGTCAACTCTACTGATTTCATAGAAAAGAGAATTGGTAAAATGGGATCTGAGATCTCCATTGAAGACCTGGACAGAGCTATCGATCTAACTACAGATGATGAAGCCACAAATCAGGAGATCAAGATGTTAAAGGGTGTGGTCAAGTTTGGGAACCTTTCCGTAAAGCAGATCATGCGCTCCAGAGTTGATATGGTTGGAGTAGAGATACAAACGGGCTACAAAGAACTCCTGGAACTGATTAAGTCGAGCGGCTACTCCAGGATTCCTGTTTACGAGGAGGACTATGACCATATCAAAGGAGTCCTATATGTGAAGGATATGCTTGGAGTTTTGGATGCCCCAGATGATTTCTATTGGCAGGATCTTATAAGAGAGCCTTTCTATGTTCCTGAGAATAAGAAGATCGATGATCTGCTTAGGGAAATCCAGGAAAAAAGGATCCATATGGCCATTGTGGTGGATGAATATGGAGGAACTGAAGGACTAGTCACCCTGGAGGACATTGTAGAAGAGGTTGTAGGTGAGATCAAAGATGAGTTTGATGATCTTATAGAAATGTCTTTCCAAAAGATTGATGAGAACAACTTCATTTTTGAGGGGAAGACTCCAATCAACGACGTTTGCAAAATAATGAACCTCGATCCAGAGGCATTCGAAGAAGTAAAAGGTGACGCTGATTCTCTGGGTGGTCTTATGCTTGAGATTGCAGGAAGAATACCAAACAGAGAAGATGAGTTGAACTATGATCAGTTCTCATTTAGAGTTCTTGAAGTGGGTAACAATAGAATTGAAAGAGTTAAGGTTAGTAAGAAGAATGAGAGGATCCCATCTGCTTAAGGCAGGCATATTCAGTTTAGCAATTTTACTTTTCCTTCCATCTTGTGAGGAAGAAGTTTCTGTACCCCGACCAAAGGGTTATCCTAGGGTTTACTTACCAGCCCACTCTTATCAGAGTTATGATGGAGCTGGTTGTCCTTATTCTTTCCAATATCCAATTTACGGTCAGATTGAAAAGGACTCTTTGTTTTTTGACGTTTACAAAGATTGCTGGATCGATATTTACTTCCCGGGATTTGATGCTACGATTCACTTCACTTATGAGAGAATGGAGGATTCGCTTAAGATCTTTCAACTTGTTTCAGATGCTCATGAATTGAGCTTTAAGCACGCGAGAAAAGCAGAATACATTGATCAAATTCCAATCGACAAAGGAGATGGAGTAAAAGGTCTGCTTTACGATGTGGGCGGCGATGCTGCTTCTTCTGTTCAGTTTTATCTTACTGATTTTGATGAGCACTTTATGAGAGGAGCTCTATACTTCAATGTCAGTCCAAATGCAGATTCGATGTCGCCGATGATCAACTTCTTAAAACAGGACATCGAACACCTAATGACCACTTTTGAGTGGGAGGAGTAAAGAGATTCTTAACTCTCAGAGAATCTTAACCCGAGCATTCGGGACTATTTCATTTCTTTTTCATTTTTGCTTTTTCCACTTTTAGGTTTCCTCCATGGAGAAGAGATCTTCCTATTTACAAACTGAGATTGCCTTTCTAAAAGGTGTTGGGCCCAAACGAGCAGAGCTGCTGAACAAAGAGCTGCGCATATTCAGTATTGGAGATCTGCTGTCCCATTATCCTTACCGCTACATCGATCGTACACAGTTTCATACCATTAATCAGGTTAGATCAGATGATGCTTACTATCAGGTAAAGGGTAAGTTTTTACGCATGAGCCTTGCCGGAGGAGGAAGAAAGCAAAGATTGATTGGAACCTTTCAGGATGATACCGGGACCATTGAAGTCCTTTGGTTCAAAGGGATCAAATGGATTCAACAGTCAATCAAGCCCGGAGTGGAATATGTGCTATTTGCAAAGCCATCTAAGTTTCGATCAAACTTCAATTTTGTACATCCTGAAATAGAAGTTCCCGGTCAGCAGAAGTTCGATCATGTTGGTCTGCAGCCTTTGTACAATACTTCTGAATCCATGAAGAAGCAGGGCCTGGATTCAAAAGGGATCTCAAAGTTGATGAAGCAACTATTTGTAGACCTCAAGCCCACTGATCTGCCCGAATTCTTCCCAGGAGATATAATGGAGTATTTCAAATTAATGCCGAGGTATGAGGCTGTAGTGAGACTTCATTTTCCAAGAGACCTGACTGAGGCAACAAAGGCCAAGAACAGGATCAAGTTTGAGGAATTCTTCTTTGCTCAGATCAAAATGATGAAAGTGAGGAAGTTCAAGCAGGTAAATTACAAGGGCTATGAATTCCCAACACTTGGAAAGTACTTCAATACATTCTACGAAGAAAAATTACCATTTGAGCTTACGGGAGCCCAAAAGCGAGTTCTGAAAGAGATCAGGCGTGATATGCTAGCGGGAAAACAAATGAATCGCCTCTTACAGGGTGATGTTGGAAGCGGGAAAACGATTGTCTCTCTCATAACTATGCTTATGGCCATTGATAATGATTATCAGGCCTGCCTAATGGCACCCACAGAGATATTAGCCCAGCAACACTTTACCGGTATCACAGAAGTGCTTGGCGATCTACCAATCAATGTTGCCTTGCTAACTGGTTCAGTCAAGGGAAAGGAAAGAAAGAATATCCTCACGGCTTTGGAGCACGGTGCTTTGGATATAATAATAGGAACCCATGCTCTTCTAGAGGATAAGGTGATCTTCAAGAACCTCGGAATCGCCGTGATTGACGAGCAGCACAGATTTGGAGTAGCTCAAAGGGCAAGATTGTGGAAGAAGAATGATCAGCCTCCTCATATTTTGGTGATGACCGCCACTCCAATTCCGAGAACGCTTGCTATGACCGTCTACGGAGATCTTGATGTCAGCATCATTGATGAATTACCACCGGGAAGAAAGCCAGTCGAGACCGTTCATCGATACGATAAGGATAGGTTAAAGGTGTTTGGATTCATGAAAGAGCAGATCGCTCTGGGACGACAGATCTATGTGGTATACCCACTTATTGAGGAATCGGCCACACTGGATCTGAAAGATCTTATGGATGGTTACGAAAGTATTGCCAGAGCATTCCCAAATCCGGAGTATCAACTAAGCATCGTTCATGGTAGAATGAAACCCGACGATAAGGATCACGAGATGCAGCGCTTCGTGAAAGGTGAAACCCATATCATGGTAGCTACTACGGTTATCGAAGTTGGGGTGAATGTGCCAAACGCGTCTGTAATGGTTATTGAAAATGCTGAGCGTTTTGGGCTATCGCAACTACATCAGCTTAGAGGAAGAGTGGGCCGCGGTGCCGATCAGAGCTATTGCATCTTAATGTCGAGCTATAAGTTATCCGCCGACGGAAGGAGGCGACTTCAGATAATGTGTGAAACAAATGATGGTTTCAGAATCGCAGAAGAAGACCTGCAACTGAGGGGACCGGGTGATATCCAGGGAACTCAACAAAGTGGACTGGAAGGATTCAAGTTGGCGAGTATTACAGCAGATCAGGATATTCTAAAAGCATCTCGTCTGGCCGCAGAAAGGATCATTGATGCCGATCCTGACTTAGAGGATCCAAATAATCAGGCCTTATTGAGTTTCTTGAGAAAGAATAAGAAGTTGGATACCGGATGGGGAAGAATCTCCTAAAGTCCGCGCTTCTTTGAATATCGACCAGGAACCACTCCTGAACTTGCTTTGCGGTCATCCTTTCTTTTAGACTTTTTGGTCCAGGGACCTTCGCCGCCTTTATTCTTCTTACCGCCAGAGCTATTCTCAGTATAAGACTTAACTCCCGGGCAGCCAACTCCCTTATTACAAGAGGGAAGCAACGAGATGCTCATGGATAAAAGAATGACTAAAGCAGTGGTTCTCATATATTAAAGTTACAGCTTAGAAAGCTATTCAGACTTACCATATCAAAACGGATAGTTCGCAGAACAAGTTTCAAAATTGGCATAGCAAAGATCTGTAAGAAACATGCCAATTTGGCTCAAACCCTTGTCAGTCCTGACTTCCAGCAAAATTTAACATCAAACATATCAACAGCATATCACCAATTTCAAATTATAAAATTGTTGCAAGTAATTGATTTTCAATGTTTTATTTACAGGCTGGGCTGAAACCCTTGAAAAATAAGGGATTTATCAACAGTTAGCCACTCAGAAAGATTTGCAATAGTGGCGCCCCTTCCGAATATTTGTACCACTTCATTTTTAATTATTAACCCTAAAAGATCTCAGCATGAACAAAGGAGACTTAATCAACAAAATTTCTGACGAGGCAGCACTAAGCAAAGCAGACGCATCAAAAGCTTTAGACGCAGTACTTGGTGGTATTACTGGAACACTATCTTCTGGAGGAAAAGTGACTCTAGTAGGTTTCGGAACTTTCTCTGTTTCTCAAAGAGCAGCTCGTAAAGGCCGTAACCCTCAGACAGGACAAGAAATCAATATCCCAGCTAAGAACGTAGTTAAGTTCAAGCCTGGTAAAGAACTTTCTGACAAAGTTTAAGAATCTTAATTGATTTAGACCCCGACCAATGTGTTGGGGTTTTTTTATGTCTAATTTTTACCTTTGGCCTTCATTTAAATGATATTTGCCCTATGGGAAAAGGAGATAAAAGAACAAAAAGAGGAAAAATCATCGCAGGTACTTTCGGAAATGCAAGACCTAAGAAAAGCGATACACCAGTTGCAGCTGAGCCAGCAAAGAAGAAAAAGGCTACAAAGAAAAAAGCAGCAGCTAAAAAGTAATCCCGAATAACTCGGGACGGTTCCCCGAATAACTCGGGACGATTCCCCGAAGTATCGGGACAAAACCACTAAAGATTAATTAGTATGGCCTTAGAGATAAGGCCTTTTTTTATGCAGACACTCTAAGCTTAGGGAGCCAGACGTCTTTTGCTCCATTCTCCAGCTTCAAGTCGATATTGGATCCTGTCGTGCATTCTGTTTGATCGACCCTGCCAAAATTCGATCATCTCAGGCTTTAGAATATATCCACCCCAATGCCCTGGTCTTTTGATCTCCCTCTCAGAGGCATCTTTAAGTCTGGATTCTAGCTCAGCTCTATCTTTAACTTCCTGACTTTGCGGCGAAGCAATTGCTCCAAGTTGGCTTCCTTCTGGCCGACTATAGAAATACTTGTCGCTGTCTTCAGCACTGATCTTTTCAACCAGGCCTTCAACTCTAACCTGTCTCTCCAACAGATCCCAAAAGAAGTTTAAAGCAGCTTTTGGATTAACAGCTAAGTGCTTTCCTTTTGTGCTATCGTAATTAGTATAGAAAATGAAGCCTTCGGGTTTGAGCTCTTTTAGAAGAATTATCCTGCAGCTTGGTTGACCTTCAGAGTTTACCGTAGCAATTGTCATTGCATTTGGCTCTCTAATGCTTGTCTTTAGTGCTTCTTCAAACCAAAGATTAAACTGTACAATCGGATTGGGATCAACCTTTGAAAGATCGAGTTCGCTTACTTGATAGTCCTGTCTGAGATTGGTAACGTCGCGATTTGGCATTTATCGAATATTGATGGTCAGCTTCTTCTGATATGTAAAACGATCCGGGATAGGAGGATCATTTATAGGGATATTGTGATAGTACTCGTGATACTTCACAGTAAACAGAAGGCTAACAACATCATTTCGATCAAGGTTTGCCGGAATATTATATAGGTCCGCGTATGTTTGAAGATTTCCGCTATCGGCCCATGTTTGTCTCAAGAAAACATCTGTTGGAGAAACTCCAATAATGTAACCAGCTCCTGTGCTATCGATATTAACTTCTCCAATTAGAGAGTCAATAATCCCATCAGTAGTTAACTGGATTTGAATAAACACTGAATCATTAGCCAACCTGAAGATGATACCCGTATCAGGATTGATAAACCTGATTGGTTCAAGTGGCAAAGCGGGTTGTGGATCCTTGCTACATGATGATACTGTTGCAAGAAGCAATACCGCGAAAAAAACTGAATAGATCCAATTGTTGCTCTGAATCATGTTTCTAAATTACTATAATCTTAAGATTAAACCGCTTTGGCCTTAATCTGGTGTCGTAAAGAACACGCATATATGCTACAATAATCCTTAAAGGGCTGAATTCCAATCTTTTTTTCAATCTCACGCAACCCCTTTTATATACTCTAAGTCTTTTATACTGACATTAAGGTTGTTTTTGGGGTTTATAAGGATCAGGTCGCCATGGGCGGCCTTCCTTTTTTTCTAGGGGTACCAAACCTCATAATACTGCAAAGCCCCACTTTCCGAAACCATTACACTATCCAGATCAGTTCCCAGGTAATTACTTGATGTAACTACTATCCAATTGCCCGCATCGATCTTTCCAAAGCGCGCAATTCCAGTGCCATCAGTAAATCTTTCAAGTGAAGAACCTGAGCTTAAAAAACTCAGCATATCTGGATATAGCTCAACTTTTGCATTTGCAACAGCCGTATCAACCAATACCGAGAATGAATTGAAGTAAAAATGTCTTACAGAGATGTTTAAGGAGGATCTTGTGTCTGGTGGATTAATGACATCGGGCTGAAAGCCCTCTTCTTTCTCGCATGCGAAAAAAAGAAAAGCTACAAGAAAGAGCAGTGACCTACTCCCCACCCAATTTCTCCAATCTCTCAAGCCTTTCTCCTTCATATTTAACCAACCAGGCATCTTCACTAAGCTTCTCGAATGCAGTTTTGAAATAGCTTCTTGATGCTTCTTCATCTCCGGTGAGTAATAGTAATTCACCTATTTCTTCATAGACGTATCCGCTGTGGTATCCGCTGTCCAGCAATCCCATTTGTGTCTCAAGCGCTTTTGGATACTGCTGAAGAGATCTCAATCCTCTGCCAATTGTCCATTTTGCAATATTGATGGTTCGCTCAGAACCATTTTCAAGATTCCACTGCAAGGACTTTTCGAATAAAGCCTGAGCATGGAGATAATCTTCTCGATCGTGATAGGTCCAACCGGTGTTATTATACAGTGCACCAAGCCACTTTTTTGTGCGTTCATCACTGCTTGCTTCTGCCATTTTTATAGCCGTAACATTCCACTCCAATGCGGCATCTGGTTCTTCTGCAATTCCCAACATATGTGCAGCATCTACCGCGTAGTAATCAGCTTCAATCGCCTGGGCAAGAATTAAGGCGTCCTTGAAATACCTGATCGCATCAGCTCTGGCCTTCGAGGAATTATAAACTCTTCCTCGTTCAAGCATGTATCGGACATTCACTAGTGTAGTATCATCGGGAAGATTCTTCTGAACCATATCTAAAGTGGCATGAGCAGAATCAAAGTTCTGTTGCAAACCCTGAGCTCTGGCCATTTGAGTTAAACATTCCAGATAATACAGTTCATCCTCGCTCTCAAGACCTTTCTGTGCTAATTCTGCAAACCTCTCTTCGGAAAGTGCTGGATTTGAGAAGTCCCAATGCTTATCGATCTGGGGGAGTGAATCGTTGGTTGAGATTGCCATGAGGAGAATTAAGAGAGCCATTTAATCATTGCATTGATCAGTTTTCCTTTTGATTTGGTGTAAGGAGGGAAAAGAGGTCTTGCACCGCCCAAACTGGAGTGTTGCTTAACAATTGATCGCTCATTTGAAAATGCTACAAAGCCCCATTTGCCATGGCTTTTACCCATTCCACTATTTCCTACTCCACCAAAAGGAAGATTTGGTTGACTGATATGAATAATAATATCGTTGATACAGCCACCACCAGCAGAGGTCTCATTGATCAGCTTTCTGGCGACCTGTTTTTTCGAACTAAATACATACATGGAAAGTGGCTTCTCACCATCCCTGATAAATTTACTTGCCTCCTCCAGGGTCTTGAAAGTAAGAACAGGTAGAAGGGGGCCGAATATCTCCTCTTGCATAACTTTCATAGAAGGATCGACCTTTCTAAGGAGAGTAGGCTCTATATAAAATTCATCTTCATCTGAATCTCCACCATGAACGATCTCGGCTCCTTCTGAGCTGGCCTGAGTAATCATGGATCTGACCCTATCAAAGTTCTTTTGACTGATCAATCTGCATAGATCAGGAGAGGCCTTTGGGTTATCTCCATAGGCCGAGATCATTTCCTTTTTAATGTGTTCAAGAAGCTCAAGTTCTTTCTTCTCGTCTACAAGAATGTAATCCGGGCAAATGCATGTTTGCCCGCCATTGATAAACTTTCCCCAAACGATTCTTTTAGCTGCCATCTTTAAGTCGGCTGAATCATCAAAAACCACAGGGGACTTCCCTCCTAATTCCAAACTCAGGCTGGTGAGGAATTTCGAAGCGGACTCCATTACGATCTTTCCCACGCGGGGAGATCCGGTAAAGTGAATGTGATCAAATCGCTGCTGAAGAAGAAACTGAGAAGTTGGAACTCCCCCCTTGATCAATTTTACATGCTCAGGCTGAAATACTTTAGATAAGATCGACTCTAAAACCTCAGTAGTATTTGGTATTAGCTCAGATGGCTTTAAAATAACAGTGTTCCCTGCTGCCACGGCCGAGCATAAAGCGCTCATGGAAAGATAAATTGGATAGTTCCAGGGGGAGATAATAAGAACAGATCCTTTAGGCTCATAAATAACTTCAGAACTGGTGGTAAGGTAGGTGACCGGATTGGCTACCGGCACGTTTTCCATCCACTCCTCTAAATGCTCAATATTGTGATTGATCTCTGTGAGACTTGGAAATACCTCTAGCAGCAAGGTCTCTTTATGCGCCTTCTTAAAATCAGCAAAAACCGCTTCACATAAATCCTCTTTTCGAGCCTTAATGGTCTTTGCAAGTTTCTTGAGCAGCGCTTTGCGCATCTTGGCAGAGCTATCCTTGCAAACCTGCCGATGCGCTCGATGTAATGCTATGATCTCAGAGATCTCAGAGTGAGGAGTTTCCTCGCTGAACCTCTTACTATATGTGATATCATTATTCATTCAGTGGTAATTATCTGAATGATCGGATGGAACTACTGGTTTTTATAGTACTCCCACAGTTCATCAAAACCATTCAATTCTGCTATGATCGCAGAGTAGGAACCATAAGTTACACCTTTAGTTTTACGCATAATGAAAATGCCAGCTAAAGATTCTGACTTATAGGAATAGTAAAAGTTTGGTGATTTCATCTTGGACTTGTACATTGAAGACTCCTCCTTAAACCCATCCTTTATCTCTTTATAGACATCATTTGAGCTAATCTGATAAATGAGGTAATTCCCTCCTGCATCGTTAGTTTTCAGGTCAACCCAAACTTCTGCAAGAGACTTCTCCTTGCCGTAGTACCAGCTCCTTTTACTTCCGTCCTTTACCCAACCATAGGATGTAAGAAGTTCGTTGATCCCGGCCTCGTCTTTAGCGAGGAGGTCTTTCATATCCTGCAGGGTTAGATCCTGACTCCAGGAGATCTGAGCAAATAGAATAATCAAAATCGAAAGCAATAATCTTCTCATAGGGTCAAATGAAACACAAAGAAAAGCAATTCAAAAAAGCTGATCAGTCTTTAAATCGCTCTTTGATCAAATCAATTACTGGTTTGCCTTGTGGGGTGTAATCGGGGTCTGTTTCTCCTCCGGCATTTCTATCGTAATACCAGTTCCAAAGAAATCCTCCTGCGAACCAATCCTCCTCCCAAAATGAATCAAAAATTGATTGATAGGCATTTAGCTGAGCTTCAAGATTCACATCTCCACCTGTCCCCCAATGACTATTAGGAAGTTCCCATTGCTTGCCGGCCGACTTGCTTACAGATCTAAACCCATACTCGGTAAATAAGATGGGCTTCTTAGTCCTGGAAGCAAAACTGGCAAGATCGTTCTTGACGGATTTATAAGCCTTTAACATTTGGTCTGCCTGAGGAGTTTCATCATCTGAAACAGGGAAATATGCATTGACACCGATATAGTCAAGCTCATCCCAAAATGGCACCTTCTGGTAGTTGTCCCAGTTTGCAGCATAGGTAAGTGGGCCTGAATATTTCGACCTCACATCACTGATAAGATCTCTCCAGAAAGATTCACGTGGCACGACACATAACCTGTACTCCAGGCCAATACAAAACATCTCAACCTCCATTGAATCTGCCATGATAGCAAAGGCATTAATGTATCGGGCATAGCTCTGTTCCCATTTAGACCAATCCGCTTCTTTCTTGCATTGGAAATCACCATTCCATCCCTGACCTTTCACCCAAACATGTGGCTTCAGGAGAACTTTGAGTCCTGCTGTTTTTGCATCCCTGATCTGTTGCAAGACACCTTCTGATGTTTCTCCCCACCACTGCCAGCTGAGATCATAAACTACTTCTGGATCATCGGGATCGAGATAAGCGTATGGCAGGATAGCAACCCATTCAGCATTTATCGCAGTAATAGAATCGAATGCTCCTTCCTGATAAACAGATGGTGGAGCAACACAGCTCACTCCATCGATTCGCTCCATTGGCGGGAAGTCGTGCTTAGCTCCGCATGAAGCGATAGCCAGAATCAAGAGAGAGAAAAGGTGGAGAATTCGCATGAGCTAAAGATATGCTGATTTACAGTTGAGAAATTGTCATTTACAAATCCCGATCCATCTTTCATTAATGGAAATGAGACGAAGGCAAATCCCTTGAGGCATATCCCAAAAGAAAGTCGGAGATTGTAACCGGGGAGGTGGTACAATAGTTTTTAAACCCACCCCTACTAGCTGGCTCAATCCTATTTTCTTTCCATCATTCATTCTTCTAATCTTGCAATCCGAAATCCTATCTTTGCCGCCTAAATTCAAAGCATGTCAAATTCCACCGAGAAGTTTAAGCAGATAATCGCCCATTGCAAGGAATATGGATTCGTATTTCCTTCAAGTGAGATCTACGATGGACTTGGTGCCGTATACGACTATGGTCCTTATGGATCTGAGTTGAAAAAGAACATTAAAGATTACTGGTGGAAAGCCATGGTGCAGCTCAACGAGAATATCGTTGGGATCGACTCAGCGATCTTCATGCATCCGCAGACATGGAAAGCATCCGGGCACGTAGATGCTTTTAATGATCCTCTTATCGACAATAAGGACTCTAAGAAGCGCTACCGCGCCGATGTCCTTATTGAAGAGTACGTGCACAAGATCGATGCTAAGATCAATAAGGAAGTAACGAAGGCGCAAAAACGCTTTGGTGATAGTTTTGATGAAGCACAGTTTCGGGCAACCAACCCACGAGTGCTTGCCAATCAGGAGAAGATTGCCTCAGCGGCGAATAGAATGAAAGAGGCTCTTGAGGCAAATGACCTGGAGGCTCTTCGTCAATTGATCATAGATCTTGAGATTGCTGATCCTGTTAGCGGAAGTAGAAACTGGACCGAGGTAAAGCAATTCAATTTGATGTTTGCCACTGAGCTTGGTGCGGTGGCTGGTGATAGTCAAACCATCTACCTAAGACCAGAAACGGCTCAGGGAATTTTTGTCAATTTCCTGAACGTACTAAATACCTCTCGTCAGAAAGTACCATTCGGAATCGCCCAAATTGGAAAGAGCTTCAGAAACGAGATCGTTGCTCGACAGTTCATTTTCAGAACCAGAGAATTTGAGCAAATGGAGATGCAATTCTTTGTTCGCCCGGGCACAGAAATGAAATGGTATGAGCACTGGAAAGAAGCTCGTATGAAATGGCATAGAGCTATTGGGTTAGATGAATCTGAGCTGAGATTTCACGATCACCTTAAACCGGCTCACTATGCTAATGCTGCTTCCGATATCGAGTTTGATTATCCATTTGGAGTAAAGGAGCTAGAGGGAATTCACTCTCGTACAGATTACGATCTTAATCAGCATCAGGAGCACTCAGGTAAGAAGCTTCAATACTTCGACCCTGAGCTAAATGAGTCATATACCCCTTACGTGGTTGAAACTGCCATCGGCCTGGACCGTATGTTTCTGGCCTTGATCTGTGCCAACTTGAAGGAAGAGGTTGTTGATGAAGAGAAGGGAACAAGCCGAGTTGTTCTTGCTCTACCTCCGGTTTTAGCACCGGTTAAAGTTGCCGTGCTTCCTCTTGTGAAAAAAGACGGATTACCTGAAGCTGCTCTAGAGATCTTCAACAAATTGAAACTTGAATTCTCAGTTCAGTACGACGAGAAGGATTCAATTGGTAAGCGTTATCGCCGCCAGGATGCAATTGGAACTCCATATTGCATTACGGTTGACCATCAAACGCTTGAAGACAATACTGTTACCATTCGCGAACGCGACAGCATGGATCAGGAACGCATTCCTTTAGATAAAGTAGTTGAGATCGCTCGAGAAAGAGTGAGCTGGGCAACGGTATTCAACTAAGCAAAGCGCCTCCCCATTCCTGAAGAGGCGCTTTTCGCCAGCAAAATGTTTCTTTCACAGCGCGTTTCTCTTTTATTCTGAATCGGCATGGAAGACCAATAATGGTCTCTGACCACCCTTGATCATTGCAGATGTAAGTCCTTTTAGGAAGTTATCCGGAATAGCATCGTAGCGCTTGCTCTGAACGGCAAGTAGATCTACTCCATTATCATTTGCATATTCCTCAAGGCCGGTTACTATATCATCCTCCTCGAGAATTTCCACCTTCAGATTCTCAAAATCCATAGTTGCATCTAAGGCATTTCGATATCCATCCATCTTGGTGGCATCCATATAGTGCCCGCCGGTATTTACATGAAGCATGGTAACCTTCGCTCCGGAATTCTCTTGAATCTGTTTCAATTTATCCAGGTCGGCCGAGCTGAAATCATCCAGATCCAATGCATAAAGTATGTGCTCGGGAATTTTATACTGAGCTTTATCAGGAATGATCAAAACAGGACAATTTGCTTTCCTGATCGTATTAAATGCTTTTGATCCCATTAATGCCTCCGAATCCTCAGTCAGGCCCTTATGCCCCATGACTAAAAGTTCAAACTCTCTACTCAAAGTGGTCTGCTCAACCAGCTCAACAATATTTCCCTCCTGAACGATAAGGTCAAAATTTAGATTAGCAAGGTCCTCAGACTTTTTGCTTGCTCCATAATTCTGCACAAACTCTCCGATACGGGCATACTCTCTTTTTTCAATAGCCTTTCGTTCCTCCTGAAGCATCTCAGGACTCATATTGCTATCGAGAATTGGAACTTTGAAACTATGCATCACATCAACCTCCAAAGTGGCTCCCATTGCGTAATGGCAAGCAAAATCAAAAGCCTTTTCTGAGCCTTTTGAGAAATCTATTAGTACGAGTAGCTTTTTCATTGTGATAAGTTATCTGACTTGGTAAAAATGGCTTAAAACATGCGTCATATCTAATATTGACATTCCTCAAAGGATAGTAAATCTGTCGGTCAAATTTGACACAAATTGACATTGTGGCAGCAAATTTAAAATACGACTGCCACAAAGTCACTATTTATCGCATGGAATACAATTTGCCAATAATTGGAAAAATAACTGAACCTATGGACTTTAATAAACTGACAATAAAAGCACAAGAAAGCATACAGCATGCTCAGACTTTGGCTCAGTCGGCGGGGAATCAGGCCATTGAACCGGCCCATATCCTCAAAACCATCTTAGAAGCCGATGACAGTGTGGGCATCCATTTGCTTCAGAAAGCAGGGGTTAACATCGCAGATGTTAATGCTGAATTGGATTCTATTCTGGCAAAGCAGCCAAGAGTAGAAGGAACAGACAACATTTATCTATCAAGAGAATCAAATAAAGTACTTACCGAGGCGCAAAAGATCGCAGGTAAAATGAGCGATGAGTTCGTATCTGTTGAGCATTTGATCCTTGGAATGCTTCAGGTGAGTGATCCAACATCAAAGATGCTTAAGCGACTTGGTGTTGATACAAAAACGATTGAAGCAGCAATCCAGGACCTTAGAAAAGGTAGCAGGGTGACTGATCAGAATGCCGAGTCTACTTATAACTCTTTAGAGAAGTATGCTCGTAACCTGAACGAGATGGCCCAAAGTGGAAAGCTCGATCCTGTTATTGGTAGGGATGAAGAAATTCGAAGAGTACTTCATATCCTATCCAGAAAGACCAAGAACAATCCGATCCTTGTTGGAGAGCCCGGTGTTGGAAAAACTGCAATCGCTGAGGGCATCGCCCGAAGAATTGTAGATCAGGATGTGCCGGATAATATCAAAGACAAGTTGATCTATGCACTTGACATGGGAGCCCTCATGGCAGGAGCGAAGTATAGAGGCGAATTTGAAGAGCGTTTGAAAGCGGTTGTAAAAGAAGTAACTGCTTCTGAAGGACAGATCATTCTATTCATCGATGAGATTCACACCCTTGTTGGGGCAGGAAAAACCGATGGAGCAATGGATGCAGCCAATATCTTGAAGCCAGCTTTGGCAAGAGGTGAACTCCGTTCAGTTGGAGCAACCACGCTTGATGAGTATCAGAAGTACTTTGAAAAAGATAAAGCGCTGGAGCGCCGATTCCAGAAAGTAATGATCAATGAGCCGGATGAAGCTGATGCAATCTCGATCCTCCGTGGGATCAAAGAGCGCTATGAGGCTTATCACAAGGTGAAGATCATGGATGAGGCTATTATTAGCTCGGTGGATCTTTCACAGAGATACATCACTGATAGATTCCTTCCGGATAAGGCGATTGACCTTATAGATGAGGCAGCAGCTAAGTTGAGACTGGAGATCGATTCAGTTCCTGAAGAGTTAGATGAGATCGAACGTCGCATCATGCAGCTTGAGATCGAGCGCGAGGCAATTCGTCGTGAAGATGATCAGCTCAAGCTTGAAAAACTAACTGAAGAGCTTGCTAATCTCTCTGAGGAAAGAAATGAGCTCAAAGCTAAATGGCAGGCTGAAAAGGATGTCGTTGAGGCTATCCAGGCAAGCAGAAAACGCATTGAGGAAATGAAACTCGAGGCTGAGCAGG